>NZ_JBXFWF010000139.1:0-223 GCF_056854515.1 Stenotrophomonas sp. STEN063 | reverse complement strand
CCCCCCCCCCCCCCCCCCCCCCCCCCCCCCCCCCCCCCCCCCCCCCCCCCCCCCCCCCCCCCCCCCCCCCCCCCCCCCCCCCCCCCCCCCCCCCCCCCCCCCCCCCCCCCCGCCCCCCCCCCCCCCCCCCCCCCCCCCCCCCCCCCCCCCCCCCCCCCCCCCCCCCCCCCCCCCCCCCCCCCCCCCCCCCCCCCCCCCCCCCCCCCCCCCCCCCCCCCCCCCC
>NZ_JBXFWF010000138.1:0-372 GCF_056854515.1 Stenotrophomonas sp. STEN063 | reverse complement strand
AAGAACTTCGAATCGGGCCTCAGCGCCTTCTTCGTAGGCCGCGACGTTTCCGTCGTAGCGAGCCGCCCATTATAGCCGGCTTTTCTGCTTCGTCAACACCTTTTTGAGAGGTTGTTGACTCGGCGGCTTCAAGGGTGAGCCCGAAGGCTTTTCGTCGAAGCGAGCCGCCTATTATGGCAGGCTTTTTGTTTCCGTCAACACCTTATTTGATGAACTTGAGGTTCTTCGTGAAGTTGTTGAGCTAACCCAGGCTCAAAAACACCTGGCTTACATAAAAAGACAAACCCCGCTGCGTGAGCAGCGGGGTTCTTAGATAAAACCCTGACGATGACCTACTCTCGCACAGCTTAGGCTGCACTACCATCGGCGCGG
>NZ_JBXFWF010000137.1:0-440 GCF_056854515.1 Stenotrophomonas sp. STEN063 | reverse complement strand
ATCTGCAATACGATGCGCGCGATCGACTGATAGCAGCCGGCTCTGGGGCGTTCGGTGGTGATGGATGGCATCGATACACCTACGATGCGTTGGATAACATCAAGTCCTGGAAGCTGGGGTCCGGTGGCAAGGATTACGCCAACTACTACTACGATCCCGGCACAAACCGTTTGCAAGGAATTCGGAACTCCGCTGGTGCAACCGTTGTCGGCCTGGCCTACGACGCGCAGGGCAATCTGCAGAATAAAAGTGGCCAGTTGTATGGGTTCGGCTTCGACAATCGCCTGTATATAGCGGCCGGGAAGGAGCAGTATCGTTACGACGGTGAAGGCCGGAGAGTGCTTGCCTGGAGTCCTGTCGATGGAACGTCTGCGCTCTCGCAGTACAGCAAGTCTGGTCAGCTGATGTACTACTCTAAAAGCAGTGGCGCAGGGCTTGAA
>NZ_JBXFWF010000136.1:0-629 GCF_056854515.1 Stenotrophomonas sp. STEN063 | reverse complement strand
GAACTGTCCGTCGTCGTCGCCGATACCGGCGATTACGACGCCATCAAGCGCCTGCGCCCGGTCGACTGCACCACCAACCCGACGCTGGTGAAGAAAGCCCTCGACCTGCCGGTCTACGCCGGCCTGATCGAACGCGAGCTGCAGTGGGGCCGCGCCCAATCCGGTGACAAGCAGGCCGTCGCCAATGCCGTGGTCGATCGCCTGACGGTCGGCGTCGGCACCATGCTGGCCGAGCTGGTGCCAGGCCGCGTGTCCACCGAGGTGGATGCCGACCAGGCGCACAACACCGAGGCCACGATTGCCAAGGCGCGCGAGTTCATCGCCATGTACGAAGCGGCCGGCGTGCCGCGCAGCAAGGTGCTGATCAAGATCGCCGCGACCTGGGCCGGCGTGCAGGCCGCGCGCGTGCTGCAGGCCGAAGGCATCGACTGCAACCTGACCCTGATCTTCAACCCGACCCAGGCCCTGGCCTGCTCGGAAGCCGGTTCGTTCCTGATCTCGCCGTTTGTCGGCCGCATCCTGGACTGGTACGTGGCCAACGGCCAGACCCCGGCCAACATCGACGAAGACCCGGGCGTGGTGTTCGTGCGTGGTGTGTTCGCCGAGTTCAAGCGTCGCGGTTCCAGCAC
>NZ_JBXFWF010000135.1:0-617 GCF_056854515.1 Stenotrophomonas sp. STEN063 | reverse complement strand
AGATGTGTATAAGAGACAGCCCGACTCTGACCCCGGTTTTCCAACCCCTTCCCCAAACTCCCCGTGACCTGATGCGTGCCGACTTCTACCTGATCGCCAAGCCGCGCTTTCTCACCGAGCCACTGAAGCTGGTGTGCGAACTCGCGCGCAAGGCCAACGATGGCGGTCTGTACACGTTGGTTCTGGCGCGCGACCAGGCCCAGGCCGAGGAACTGGACGAGCTGCTGTGGTCGTTCGACCCTGACGCCTACATCCCGCACCAGATCATCGGTGAGGACGTGGACGAGGAAGAAGCCATCGTGCTGATCGCCACGCCGGGTGCCGACGCACCGGAGCGTCCGCTGGTGATCAACCTGCGTGACGAGCCCTACCTGGGCGCCTGCGACCGTGTGCTGGAAGTGGTGCCGGCCGATCCGGAAGCCCGCGAACCGCTGCGTGAGCGCTGGCGCCAGTACAAGGCCGCCAACTACACGCTCAACAAATACGACATGTAAGGCGAAACCGGGGTCCGCGTCGGGGGTTTGGGCGGGCCCACACCCCCCGGCCCCCCCGTCGGGGGGGGGGCGGGCCGAGATTTTGGTTTGGGGCGCGCGACGCGCCAGCGGCGCCGCGCCGCC
>NZ_JBXFWF010000134.1:0-739 GCF_056854515.1 Stenotrophomonas sp. STEN063 | reverse complement strand
GCGCGCGTGCCCGGCGCGGGGCGGCGCCCCCCCCCCCCCCCCCCCGGGCCCGCCCGCGCCCGGCCCGGGCCCCCCCCCCCCCTACCACCCCCCGCCCCCCCCCCCCCCCCCCACTACAGGTGTTGCCGTGAATCACTGACGGACCTTGTTGATCGCTGGCCTCAGGCTGCAGCGATGTCCAGTCCAAAACTACGTCTCGGGCGCGTTTCGCTGCCCAATAGCATCTACTCGATCACCACGGTAACCGCAGGGCGTGTGCCGCTGTTCGCCAACCTGCAGAACGCCGAGCAGGTGATGGAGGCGCTGCGTCATTGCGAGATCGCCGGGATCACCAACAATTTCGCCTGGGTAGTGATGCCAGATCACCTGCATTGGCTGCTGCAACTGCAGGTAGGGTCGCTGGGTGCATGCATGCAGCGGCTGAAGTCGCGCTCGGCAAGATCCATTGGCGTTGCCGGATCCATCTGGCAATCCGGCTATCACGATCACGCGATCAGGCGCGACGAGTCACTGCGTGGCCTAGCCAACTACCTGTTGCACAACCCGGTGCGGGCTGGCCTATGCGAACGGGTGCAGGACTATCCATATGCCTGGTGCAGGTGGGGCTGGGAGCTCTGATGTTCTGATGTAGTGGCGCGGCCAGCACGGCCAGAACGCCGGCCCGGCAAAACAAAAAAAAACCACAACGGGGCGCGAAACTGGGAGGGGTAGGGGGTTTATGGGGGGGGCCACAAACAAC
>NZ_JBXFWF010000133.1:0-846 GCF_056854515.1 Stenotrophomonas sp. STEN063 | reverse complement strand
GTCCGCGGGGGTCGCCAACCACCTCCGGGCTCGGGGGTGGCGCGAGGGCGTGGGGGGGTGGGGCTCCCCCCGGGCCCCCCGGGCCCCCGTGTGGGCCGCGCCACTACACGTGAGGCTCCTGCTGAGCATGGCCCGGCGCTACGGTGTAGCCTGCTGGTCCCGCAACCGCAGTAACCGCCATGAGCGAACACAAAGCCCACCAGCTGTCGATGACCGTCCTGATGTCGCCGGAGATGGCCAACTTCTCCGGCAAGGTCCACGGCGGCGCGATCCTGCGCCTGCTCGACCAGGTCGCCTACGCCTGCGCCAGCCGCTATGCCGGCAACTACGTGGTGACGCTGTCAGTGGACCAGGTGACCTTCCGCCAACCGATTGCCGTCGGCGAGCTGGTGACCTTCCTGGCCTCGGTCAACTTCACCGGCAATTCGTCGATGGAAGTCGGCATCAAGGTCGTGGCCGAAGACATCCGCAAAGGCGCGGTGCGCCACGCCAACAGCTGTTTCTTCACCATGGTGGCAGTCGACGATGACGGCCGGCCGACGCCGGTGCCATCGCTGCAGCCGGAAACCAGCGATGAAAAGCGTCGCTTCGCTGCCGCGCAGATCCGCCGCCAGCTGCGCCAGGAGATGGAGCAGCGGCACCTGGAGCTGCTGCAGAGCAATCCGTCGGGTGAGGCGGATTTGTCGGTGCCGACTGCCTAGGTCTTTTGTGGGAGCGGCGTGAGCCGCGAAGCTGACAATGCACCCGATCTCTGTAGTGGGGGGGGGGGCCGGGGCGGGGGGGCGGGGGGGGGGGGGCGGCCGGGGCACGCGGGCGCGCGCCCCACCGCCGGTTGGGGGGGGGGGG
>NZ_JBXFWF010000132.1:0-1250 GCF_056854515.1 Stenotrophomonas sp. STEN063 | reverse complement strand
CGGTAGCTCCTTCGCTTTAGTGGACACCCTGACCTAACGATCAGGAGTATCCCAATGCCCCGCCCTGGCCCCAGAAGCACCTACCGCTATACCGATCATTTCAAGGCTACCGCCGTACGCTTGAGCGAGCTCCCGGGCGTTTCGGTGGCCGATGTTGCCGAATCGCTTTACATCCACCCTTTCATGTTGTCTCGTTGGCGCAAGCTTGCCCGCGAAGGACATATCGTGACCAAGGGTATCGAGTTGGACCAAGCCATCAGTGCAGAGCTCAAGGAGCTGCGCGAAGTGAAGCGCAGGTATGAACGCCTGCAGCTTGAACATGACATTTTAAAAAAAGCCATCGCGTTCACTTCCAAACAAAAAGCGATGTCTTCGCCTTCATCGCCCATCATCAAGAAGCCTGCCCGGTGAGAGCAATGTGCCAGCTGTTCAGCGTTAGTGCGGCCGGCTTCTATGCTTGGCTACGTCGGCCGCCAAGCATGCGCGCGATCAAGGATGAAGCCCTTATCAAGCGCATCTACGGCGTCCATGTGGCAAGCCGATACACCTACGGCAGCCCACGTGTGCACGCCGCGCTGAAACGAACCGGCGAAACAGTCGGGCGTCGTCGTGTTGAGCGATTGATGCGCCTGGAAGGCATATCCGGGCGTTCGGCCAGCTTGTACAAGCATCGGCCGGGACTCAAGCGATTCCTTGCAAGCATAGGAAGTCACGCCCATCTGGTGGACAACACAAAGCCAGGCCAAGTTTGGGTTGGAGATGTCACCTATCTGAAGGTCGCTGGCCAATGGCGCTACCTGGCCACAGTGATGGACCGCTGCTCCAGGCGCTTGCTCGGCTGGTCGCTTGGAAAGGACCGAACTCTGGCACTGACCAAGCGCGCATTGGCTTCCGCCCTGCGCACCCGCAGACCCATCCCGGGAGCTATCTTCCACAGCGACCGCGGCATCGAGTTCCTGGGTAGTGAATTCAGGCAACAGCTGCAGCAAGCCGGACTTCAGCAATCAGCCAATCGCCCTCGTCGTATGACCGACAACGCACATATGGAATCATGGAATAAATCGATGAAGTCCGATTTCTACCACCAACGCACATTTGAAACCGACGGATCCCTACTGGCGGCTATCCGCAGCTACGTAGCTTTTTACAACAACCAGCGCCTACACTCGGCACTGGGTTATCGAACACCAGCAGAATTCGAGCGCACCTGCCCTTGACCAACAGGTGTCCACTTTTTCGAAGGAAGTCCC
>NZ_JBXFWF010000131.1:0-1286 GCF_056854515.1 Stenotrophomonas sp. STEN063 | reverse complement strand
CCCCCCCATCTTTTGCCCTCCCCCCTAGCTTCCCCCGGGGGGTTGTTTTGCGGGTGTGCGCGCAACCCCCCAAACGGGGTGCCCTGGGGGGCTGCCGCCCCCACCCCCCCCCCCCCACCCCGGTTTTGCCGGTTTTGACCTGGCTTTGACCAACCATCAAGGCCGCAACAACACCTTGCCCTTGCGCCCCGGCAACAAGCTCGCCGTCACCGCTTCCGCAACATCACCCAGCCCGTAGACCGCCTGCACCGGCAATTCCAGTTCGCCACCCAGCACGCGCTGCAGCAGTTCGCCTACCAGTCGACGCTTGTTCTCCACCGACATCTGCTGGCTGACCTTGCTGCCCCAGAAGCCCTTTACCGTCGCCTGCTTGAAGATCAGGTCGCCGGAGGGAATCTGCATGGCTTCGCCGGCCATGGTGCCAAACGACACCAGCGTGCCCTTGTCGCCAAGCAGTGACACCAGATCCGCGCTGGCCTGACCGCCGATGGAATCGACTGCGGCGTGTGCGAGCGTGTCGCCGAGCAACACCTGCGCGCGCGTTTTCCAATCCGGCTGTGCTGTCGACAGCACGTTGTCGATGCCGAGTGCCTTGAGTTCGTCCACACCCGCATCGCGACGCACGAGCCCGAGCACGTGTACGCCGCGTGCGGCGGCGAGCATGGCCAGGGTCTTGCCGACCGCACCGTTGGCGGTGTTCTGCACGATCCATTGGCCGGGTTCGGCCTGCAGGAATTCCAGCAGCATCAGTGCGCTCAGCGGCATGGCGATCAGCTGTGCTGCGGCCTCATCGGCGATGCCGTCCGGCACTGGAATGACCATGCGTGCGGGGGCGATAAAGTACTCGGCCCAGGTGCCGTGCACCGACGCGGCCATGACGCGCTGGCCGATGGTGATGCCTTCGACGCCTTCGCCCAGTGCCTCAACGATGCCTACTGCTTCGCTGCCGCCGATGGCCGGTAAGGCGGGCTTGTAGCCGTACTTGCCGCGCACGGTCCACAGGTCGTGGTTGTGGATGGGTGCGAGCAAGGTCTTGATCCGTACTTCGCCGAGGCCGGGCTGCGGGATGGGGCTGTCGCCCAAGGCCAGTACGTCGGCCGGTTCACCGAAGGTGGTGTGGATGGCGCTACGCATGAGTGTCTCCTGTTGCGGGTCAAAACCGGGGTCCCACTGGGGTTTTGGAACAAAACCCCCAACAGCCCCCCGGGTTTACAGTGAGTTTTGGAAACAAAAAACCGCCAAATAACTGGAGCCGCACAAACCCCATGACGCCCGAGGGGTGAGGG
>NZ_JBXFWF010000130.1:0-1329 GCF_056854515.1 Stenotrophomonas sp. STEN063 | reverse complement strand
CTGTTGCTGTTGCTATTGCTGTTGCTATTGCTGTGGCTGTTGCTGTGGCTCTGAACCACCAGTTCGCGTAGTAACGACCTGCTCCCTTCTCCCGCTTGCGGGAGAAGGTGCCCGAATGGGCGGATGAGGGGAGCTCTTGCTCAGGCATGCCTTTGGCTCCAAGGCCACCAACCAACCGACACGCAGCTGCCCTACACTCAAGAACTCCGCACAAAGAGAAATCGCAATGCGCATCGGCCTGGCAGCAAACCGTCTCCATCACGAAAGCGCAGACGCTGCGTTGTTCCGTTGGCTGCGCGCCAGCGAAAGCGGAATACGCGAACTGGGAGTGGAGTTGCACGCCGTTGGCCGCACCTACGACGCCATTGCCGGCACTCATCCTCTGCAGGATTACCCCGGACTTCAGCGCTATCCCAACGGCCGCGAAGGCGGCCTGATGAAGCTGGTGGCCGAAGTCGTAGGCATGGGCACCCTGGAGCGCACACTCGATGGCGCGATCTACTTCATTGACCCGGTCGATCCCTCGTCGGTGTTCCCGGAAGCCATCGCGCTCAAGCGCCAGTGCGTCATCCACGGAAAACCCTTCATCTCCACGGTGGCCACCGCTCGTGACTGGATTGAAATGGAGCGCATCCACGCCGGCCTCGCACCGGACCCGGGCGCCGACGATCTACATGACTTCAGCAAGCAGACGCTCGCGCTGATCGCCCACGATGCGCGCAAGCCACAGATGCTCGCCTTCGCATCGGAGCACTTCGACGTGTTGTCGCAGTTCGAACACCGCATCGGTACCGGCACCACCGGTCAACGCTTGAACGAGATGGCCTGGAGCCGCGGCTGGCCACGCGACCAGGAATGGATCCACCGCTTCCAGAGCGGCCCGCTAGGCGGCGACGCGCAGATTGCGGACCGTGTACTTGAGCATCGCTGCCAACGCGCGATCTTCTTTGAAGATCCGCATGTGGCGCGCCAGCATGAAGCGGACATCCAGCTGCTGGAGCGCGCGGTGACCACGGTTACCGATGAGGCGGTGTGCATCACCGCACCGAACATCGCAGCCCGCTGGGCAACTGCCGCGCAGATACGCCAGAAAGCCTGACCGTAGTGCCGAACCATGTTCGGCAGGTGCATTCCAAGCAGCGCCTACAGAGCCCCAAGGCTTTGGCTTTGGCTTTGGCTTTGGCTTTGGCTTTGGCTTTGGCTTTGGCCCTTGCTCCAGCTGTTGCCTTAACCCTTCTCCCGCTTGCGGGAGAAGGGTTGGGATGAGGGGAGCTCTTGGCTCTTGGCTCTTTGCTTTTGGCTTTTGGCTCTTGGCTCTTGGCTTTTGGC
>NZ_JBXFWF010000129.1:0-2317 GCF_056854515.1 Stenotrophomonas sp. STEN063 | reverse complement strand
CGCTCTATTCACGCAAGCCCGTGCCCCCGTTCCGTCCGCCACCGCCCGCCTCCCCCCCTGCGCCCCGCCCGCCCCCGCCCCCCCCACTACAGGTCGTGCAGCTCCTTCCCTTGCGCCGGAGGCGTAGGGGAGGGTTGGGGAGGGGTTGAGCTCTTCGGCCTTTCCAGCAATGCCAGCTTCGCGGCTGAGGCAGCTCCCACAGCTCCCACAGCGCTGTCTAGCGTTCCAATTCCACGTCCGGATCCGCTACCGGCGATGGTGGCGTAGCCGGCACTTCCGCCGGGGTGGCCTGCGCTGGCTTGTCCAGGATCGTTGCCTTGCGCCAATTACCCCAGCGGTAATAGGCCATGATCATCAGCATCGAGCACAGCGCGCTGACCGGGAAGCTCCACCAGATCGCATCGGCACCAAAGCGCGGCTGCAGCCACAACGCGAACGGCACGCGGATGCCCCACATGCCGATTGCCAGGATCAACAGCGGTGGCAGCACCGCGCCGGTGGAGCGGACCACGCCGGACAGCACGAAGTTGACCCCGAAGAACAGGAACGACCACACCGCGATGTGATTCAGGTGGCGGCCGATTTCCAGCGCCTCGCTGGCTGCTGGCAGGAACAACGCCAGGGTGCTGCGATCAAACAGGATGATCGGCGCGATCAAGGCACCGGTCAGCAGGAAATTGAACAGCACGCCGGTACGCGCGGTGGCTTCCACGCGTGGCCAGAGCCCGGCGCCCACGTTCTGCGCGGCCATCGTCGAGCAGGCCGCGCCAATGGCCATGGCCGGCATCTGCACGTAGGTCCACAACTGCATCGCCGCGCCATAGGCCGAGGCGGTTTCCACGCCGTAGCCATTGACCATGCTGATCATCATGATCATTGCCAGCGAGATCAGGATCATCTGAAGGCCCATCGGCACGCCCTTGACCACCAGCGCCTTGAGGATGACGGTGTCGATCTTCAGCAGGCCGATGTCCTTGCGTCCCAGCCACAGCATGTGTCGCTTGTTGCGCAGGTAAAGCATCAGCCCGGCCAATGCCAGGCCCTGCGAGAAGAAGGTGGCCCACGCTGCACCGGCAATGCCGAGTTCCGGGAACGGGCCCACGCCGAAGATCAGCAACGGGTTGAAGGCGATATCCATCAGCACTGCCAGCAGCAGGAAGCGGAACGGCGTGCGCGCATCGCCGGCGCCGCGCAGGGCGGCGGTAATGAAGGCGAACGCATACAGCAGCGGCATCGCCAGGAAGATCACCTTCAGATAGGCGTCGGCCATCGGCAGGGATTCGGCCGGTGTGCCCATCGCCACCAGCAGGCGGTGCGAGAGGAACCAGCCCAGTACCGCGATCAGCGCAGACAGGCTGATGAAGAAGGTTGCACTGGTGCCCATCACCCGTCGCGCCTGCGGCAGGTCCTTTGCGCCGATGGACTGGCCGATCAGGATGGTCGCGGCCATGCCGATGCCGAACACCGAGCCGATCAGGAAGAACATGATGTTGTTGGCGTTGGCCGTGGCGGTCAGCGCCGCCTCACCGAGGAACTTGCCGACCCAGATGGCGTTGACCGAGCCATTCAGCGACTGTGCGATGTTGCCAGCCAGAATCGGGAGCGCGAACATGAGCAGGCTGGTGCCGATCGGGCCTTCGGTCAGCGAGCGGGTTTGCTTGGTTTTCGACATGGACAGCGTTGTCGGGATCGGGGCAGGCACACTAGCATCTTGCAGGTGAGCGCGGCGGTGGCAGGTATCACTGCTTGGGCGACAACAAGGGAGTCATGGCAGCGCAATGAGTGGCGAAGTCGTAGTGGTAGCAAGCATTCGTCTTGATGTGTGGCTGTGGGCTGCACGTTTCTTCAAGACCCGCAGCCTGGCCAAGCAGGCGGTGGAGACCGGCAAGGTGGATGTGGAAGGGCAGCGGCCGAAATCCTCGCGCGCCATCCGCGTGGGCGATGCGCTGCGGGTGCAGCGTGGCGACGAGATCTTCGAGATCGCGGTACGCGGGCTCAGTGACAAACGCGGCTCGGCGCCGGTGGCGCAGGCCATGTACGAAGAATCGGCGGCCTCTAAACAGGCGCGTCACGAACTGCACCTTCGCCGCGCCGCCGAACGCACCGGCTACCAGGCCCCGGAGCACAAGCCCGACAAGCGCGCCCGGCGTCTGATCCGCGCCCTGGGTGACCTCGACGCGCTTTGACCGGCGTCCTCGAAAACGATTCACCTGTAGTGCCGAGCCATGCTCGGCAGGGGCTTTACCGAAGAAGCCAACCCTGTAGTGCCGAGCCATGCTCGGCATTGGGCATTACCAGCAAAGCCTGTGCCGAGCAT
>NZ_JBXFWF010000128.1:0-2320 GCF_056854515.1 Stenotrophomonas sp. STEN063 | reverse complement strand
GCGCGTGCAAATGCTTTGGACGTGCCGCAAAAGCTGGGTGTAGTTGAAACGGTGATGCGCTGGCTACGTGCAAACCTGGCGTAACGCTGCTTCGCTCCCTCCCTTGCGCAACGCGCAGGGGAGGGTTGGGGAGGGGTAGCTCCACCGCCTTCGCTCCCGACTTTGCGCAGCACATCACGCCCGCTTTGCAAACAACCCTTCACTCCTCAACACACACAGGTTTACAGTGGCCGCTGATCTTGGGGAGGCACCATGGATCCACAGACCGACCATTCAGGCAATCTGCCGCAGCGTCTTATGCAACTACGCGAAGCCTGGCAGCGGAACAAGCCGGATTACACACAGCGTCGTGACGATCTGCGTCGCCTGCGCGCCGCATTCAAGGCACGCATTCCGGAAATGACCGAAGCGATCGCCGCTGATTTTGGCCATCGCTCGAAACACGAGTCAGTGATCGCCGACGGCATGACCGTCACTGGCGAGATCGACCATCTGCTCTCGCACCTGCGCGGCTGGATGAAGCCGGAGCGGATTGGCGTGGGCTGGCGCTTCTGGCCGGCGCGGGCGCAGGTGCGACCGGTGCCGGTGGGCGTGGTCGGGGTGATCTCGCCGTGGAACTACCCGGTCAATCTGGCGCTGGTGCCGTTGGCAACGGCGATTGCCGCTGGTAACCACGTGATGCTCAAGCCGTCCGAGCACACGCCGAACAGTTCGGCCTTCCTGCAGTCCTTGTTGGCCGAGGTATTCACCGCCGATCGAGTGGCGGTGGTGCAGGGCGATGCCAGCGTGGCCTCTGCGTTCTCCGGCCTGCCGTTCGACCATCTGGTATTCACCGGCTCCACCGCGATTGGCCGCAAGGTGATGGCGGCCGCCGCGCAGCATCTGACGCCGTTGACCCTGGAGCTTGGCGGCAAATCACCGGCCTTGGTGGCCGCGGATTATCCAGTGGAAGGTGCTGCGGCGCGCCTGGCGACCGGCAAGTGGTTCAACGCCGGTCAAACCTGCATCGCGCCGGATTATGTGTTGATCGACGAAGCACGGGTTGATGCCTTGGTTGCCGCGCTGCGTGCGCAGGTGCAGCTGCGTTACGGCGACTTCAGTGATGCTGCCGATTACAGCCGCATCATCAACGAAGGCCAGTACCAGCGTTTGCAGGGCTATGTGGATGACGCGCGCGCGCGCGGCCTGCAGGTATTGCCGCTGGCTGACATCGATGCCGAACGCTCGCGGCGCGAGCGGCTGTTCCCACCGACCTTGGTCCTGCAACCGGGCGATGACGCGACGGTGATGCAGGACGAAATCTTCGGGCCGATCCTGCCGATTCGCAGCTATCGTTCACTGGACGAGGCCATCGCCACCATCAATGGCCGTGACCGGCCCTTGGCCCTGTATCCCTTCAGCCATGACAAGGCAACGGTGGAAAAGATCGTCGGCCAGACCATTGCCGGTGGCGTCACCGTCAATGACACCTTGCTGCACTTTGCGATCAACGGCCTGCCGTTTGGTGGCGTTGGCGCGAGTGGTATGGGCGCGTACCACGGCAAGGCCGGTTTCGATGCGATGAGCAAGCGCTTGCCGGTGTTGTGGCAAACCCGCCGGGCCGGCAGTGATCTGCTGCGGCCGCCGTACACACGAGTAGCGCGTTTCATCGAGATGATTTCGCGCTGAGGGAGAAAAGCCGCAACCAGGCACAGGGGGCCGGCTGCGGTGACCCCGGCACGAGGGAGAGGGAGCCGGGTGTCGAAAAGCTGTTGAAAGCCCCTCTCCCTGCGGGAGAGGGGTTGGGGTGAGGGTAGGGGGCGAAGCCGCCTGGAGCCAATTATCTCCAGGCTTCGCTCTTACCCTCATCCGCCCTTCGGGCACCTTCTCCCGGCGGGAGAAGGGAGTAATCGGGCATTGCTTTGGCTGTCAGCCGCCCAACTCATCCGCAATCCGCTGACGCAAAGTCTGCAGATCCTTCGCAAACGCCTCAATACCGGTAGCCAGCTTCTCGGTGGCCATCGGATCGGCCGCCATATCCGCATCAAACGTCGCTTCATCAATCGCAGCGACGTTCACCGCTTCGGCAGCACCAGCCACCAGCTTGCGCGGCAACTCGCCGAAATCAGCATCCAGCTTCTCCAGCAGGTCCGGCGAGATCGTCAAGCGATCACAGCCAGCCAGGGCTTCAATCTGCGCGGTCGAGCGGAACGAGGCACCCATCACCACCGTGCTGGAACCGCGACGCTTGAACTCGGCGAACACACCACGCACGAACACCACGCCCGGGTCTTCGTCGATGTTGGCCGGGGTCTGGCCGTTGGCCACGTACCAGTCCAGG
>NZ_JBXFWF010000127.1:0-2509 GCF_056854515.1 Stenotrophomonas sp. STEN063 | reverse complement strand
ATAGCCACCATGGGAAGCAGGTTGAACCTGCACTACAGCCCCGTCGCCAAGCGGTAAGGCATCTGACTCTGACTCAGACATTCGGAGGTTCGAATCCTTCCGGGGCTGCCAAACATGAAAAGGCCTGATCGCAAGATCAGGCCTTTTTTCTATTCAGGACCTTCACACCAGGACCAACCAGCAGGCCGGGTGTGCGATAATCGTCACGCACCATAGCCCCGTCGCCAAGCGGTAAGGCATCTGACTCTGACTCAGACATTCGGAGGTTCGAATCCTTCCGGGGCTGCCAGATATCAAAAGGCCAGATCGAAAGATCTGGCCTTTTTTGTGCCCGGCATTCCGGGTTCCGGGCCCGGGACGAGCAGAGCAAAGGCCCAAGAGCCAAAGCACCCCTCCCCAGCCCTCCCCTGCGCTGTGCGCAAGGGAGGGAGCAAGTGCGGCACTTCCCGCGCCGGATATGCATCGAATGCAGCCATCCACCCCCTCCCTTGCGCGCAGCGCAGGGGAGGGCCGGGGAGGGGTGCTTTGGCTTTGGCTTTGGCTTTGGCTTTGGCTTTGGCTTTGGCTTTGGCTTTGGCTTGGGCTTTGGCTTTGGCCTTGCCCCCAGCTTTGGCGAATCACCAATTCCCAACTCCAATCCCTGAAACGACAAAAGCCCGGCCAAGGCCGGGCTTTTGCCTTCCCAGTGGGATTCCGGAGAATCCCACCCCGAAGCGATTAACGCTTGGAGAACTGGGTGGCGCGACGTGCCTTGTGCAGGCCGACCTTCTTACGCTCGACTTCACGGGCGTCACGGGTCATGAAGCCAGCCTTGCGCAGCTCGGACTTCAGGGTTTCGTCGTACTCGACCAGCGCACGGGCGATGCCCAGACGGATCGCACCGGCCTGGCCGGTGGTGCCGCCGCCGGCAGCAGTGACAAGAATGTCAAAGCTTTCGGTGTTCTGGGTCAGTTCCAGCGGCTGACGCACGATCATGCGTGCAGTCTCACGGCCAAAGAACTCGTCCAGCGGACGGCCATTGACGGTGATGTTGCCAGTGCCCTTGCGCAGGAACACGCGGGCGGTGGAGGACTTGCGGCGGCCAGTGCCGTAGTTTTGAGTGATAGCCATGATTAGATATCCAGAACCTGCGGCTGCTGTGCTGCGTGCGGATGCTCAGTGCCTGCATAGACCTTGAGCTTGCGGTACATCTGACGACCCAGCGGGCCCTTCGGCAGCATGCCCTTGACGGCGGTCTCGATGACGCGCTCCGGGTGACGCTCCAGCGCCTGCTCCAGGGTTTCGGTCTTCAGGTTACCGATGTAGCCTGTGAAGCGATGGTACTTCTTGTCCTTCAGCTTCTTGCCGGTAACAGCAATCTTGTCGGCATTGATGACGACCAGGTAATCACCGGTGTCAACATGCGGGGTGTAAACCGGCTTGTGCTTGCCACGCAGGCGGCGAGCCAGCTCGGTGGAGAGACGGCCCAGCGTCTTGCCGGCGGCGTCAACGAGGTACCAGTCGCGCTGGACGGTCTCGTTCTTTGCAGTGAAAGTGCTCATAAAGAACTCAGGTAGGTCGGGCTGATTGCGGCGAAATGAACCACCGGAACTTTGCCACGCGTTGTGAAGGTGAAACAGAAGAGGCGGGATTGTACTGGCCGCACACCTCCGGCGCAAGCCGACGCCTGAACGGGCACCCCGCCCCGGCCTTGGCAGCTTCACAGCCAGCGGCGAGAATCGGGCAGACCCCACTGCGCTGCCCCGTCATGATCACCGCCCGCGTACAAACGCCACTGGACCACCTGCTGACCGAAGCCCAACGCGCCCTGGACACGGTGTTCGGCAACCCGCCTGCCGCCCGCCCCAACCCGGCCGGCGACACCCCGGAGGTTGTACTGGAGCCAGCTGAAGTCCGCCACGCGGCCGGACTGATGCGCATCAACCATGTCGGCGAGGTCTGCGCGCAAGGCCTGTATTTCGGCCAGGCAGCAGTAGCCCGCGACCCGGCCACGCGCGCGCACCTGCTCGACGCCGCACAGGAAGAGACCGATCACCTGAGCTGGTGCGCGGACCGCCTGCGCGAACTGGACAGCCGCCCCAGCCTGTTCAACCCGCTCTGGTATGCGGGCAGCTACACCATCGGCACGCTGGCCGGCCTGCGCGGTGACGGCTGGAACCTGGGCTTCGTGGTGGAAACCGAGCGCCAGGTGGAAGCGCATCTGGACGAGCACCTGCACACCCTGCCGCCAGCCGACCAGCGCAGCCGCGAGATCCTCAAGGTGATGAAGCTCGACGAAGCGCGCCACGCCGAGCACGCCGAACATGCCGGCGCGCGCAAGCTGCCATTCCCGATCCCGTCGGTGATGGCACTGGCCTCCAAGGCGATGAAGGCCGTGGCCTACCGGATTTAGGGCCCCACCTGTAGTGCCGAGCCATGCTCGGCTGGAGCCTTACCGGGACCGCTTCACCTGTAGCGCCGAGCCATGCTCGGCTGGAGCTTTGCCGGGAAAGGCTCTGCCGAGCATGGC
>NZ_JBXFWF010000126.1:0-2586 GCF_056854515.1 Stenotrophomonas sp. STEN063 | reverse complement strand
TGCCATGCAGCGGGCAGTGTTTTGGCGGTCGCTCTCCCTTGGGTGTCCTTTGGGTCTCACTCATGCACAAACCCGGCGTCCGCGCCGCTTTTCGCCTCCAAAACCGGACCCGCACCCCGGTTTTGATCCCAACATCGACACGACCCTCAAGGAACCCCGCGCCACGGTGCTGATCCCGGGCAGCCGCGTGCGTTACCTGGCCGAGATCGCCGAACAGGGCCGCAGCATCAACGCCCGCATCGAGTCGCAGGCAGAAGTGGCCGAGCGTGCACAGAGCCTTTGGCAGGCGCTGAAGGAGCTGGAGGATGCAGCGCAGCCGGTTGCCCTGGGTCTGTACACAGGCGATGCACTCACCGACGCGGGTGCCGACAACAGCATCCGCACCCTGCGCCAGCGTTACAACGACGCGGTGCAGTCGCTGGATTCGGAGGCCCTGCGCCTGCTGCGTGAGTGGCCGGCGCGGCTGAAGTCGATCACCGATCCGGTCAACGAATACCAGGTGCGCGGCAAGATCATCCGCGTCGAGAACTACCGCGAATCGCTCAGCCACCAGCAGATCCCCAAGATCGCAGCGCCTACCTATCGCAGCTGGGGCGAGCTGCTGGTGTTCCTGCAGAAGGAAAACCTGCCGGGTTCCTACCCATATACCGGCGGCGTCTATCCTTACCGCCGCAGCGGCGAAGACCCTATCCGCATGTTTGCCGGCGAAGGCACGCCAGAGCGCACCAACCGTCGCTTCCACTACCTGAGCGTTGGCCAGCCGGCCGCGCGTCTGTCCACTGCCTTCGACAGCGTCACCCTGTACGGCGAAGACCCGGCGCCGCGTCCGGATATCTACGGCAAGATCGGCAATTCCGGCGTCAACATCCCCACGCTGGACGACATGAAGAAGCTGTACTCCGGCTTCGACCTGTGCGCGCCGACCACCTCGGTGTCGATGACCATCAATGGCCCGGCACCGATGATCCTGGCGATGTTCATGAATACCGCTGTCGACCAGCAGATCGAGAAGTATCTGCAGGAAGACCCCGCACGCTGGGCCGAGGCGGAAGAGCAGATCGCGAAGCTCTTCGAAGGCCGCACACGTCCGCAGTACCACGGCGAGCTGCCGCCGACCAATAACGGCCTGGGCCTGGCGTTGCTGGGCGTCACCGGCGACCAGCTGGTGGACGCAGAGACCTATGCGCGGATCAAGGCAGAAACCCTGTCCACGGTGCGTGGCACGGTGCAGGCCGATATCCTGAAGGAAGACCAGGCGCAGAACACCTGCATCTTCTCCACCGAGTTCGCGCTGCGGATGATGGGTGATATCCAGCAGTACTTCGTCGATCACAAGGTGCGCAACTTCTATTCGGTGTCGATCTCGGGCTATCACATCGCCGAGGCCGGTGCGAACCCGATCAGCCAGCTGGCTTTCACCCTGTCCAATGGCTTCACCATCGTCGAGTACTACCTGGCGCGTGGCATGAAGATCGACGACTTCGCGCCCAACCTGTCGTTCTTCTTCTCCAACGGCATGGACCCGGAATACACCGTGATTGGCCGGGTTGCGCGGCGTATCTGGGCCCGTGCGATGCGCGAGCGCTACGGTGCCAACGAGCGCAGCCAGATGATGAAGTACCACATCCAGACCTCGGGCCGCTCGCTGCACGCGCAGGAGATCCAGTTCAACGATATCCGCACCACGCTGCAGGCGCTGTATGCGCTGTTCGACAACTGCAACAGCCTGCACACCAACGCTTACGACGAGGCGATCACCACGCCGACCGAAGAAAGCGTGCGCCGCGCGGTGGCGATCCAGATGATCATCAACAAGGAGTTGGGGCTGAACTTCTGCGAGAACCCCTGGCAGGGCAGCTTCATCGTCGACAAGCTCACCGATATCGTCGAGGAGGCGGTTTACAAGGAGTTCGAGGCGATCAGTGAGCGCGGCGGCGTGCTCGGTGCGATGGACACCATGTACCAGCGCGGCAAGATCCAGGAAGAGTCACTGTACTACGAGCACAAGAAGCACGATGGCAGCCTGCCGCTGGTCGGCGTCAACATGTTCCTGCCCAAGGAGCATGCCGGCGAAGTGGCGACCGAGATCGAACTGATCCGTTCGACCGAGGAAGAGAAGGGCCAGCAGATCGAGAATGTGCATACCTGGCAGCACAATCGCAACGCCTTGGCACCGGCGGGCGAGACCTCGCATTCGCATGAGGTTGAAGGCGCAGTGGCGGATGGCGAGGCGCACGACGGCCACGGTCTGGGCTATCTGCAGAAGACCGCGCGTGACCGCCGCAACGTGTTCGAAGCACTGATCGAAGCGGTGAAGACGCACAGCCTCGGCCAGATCAGCCACGCGCTGTATGACGTGGGCGGTGAGTACCGCCGCAACATGTAAGCGCGCCAAAGGCACAGATGTAGTGCCGAGCCATGCTCGGCAGGGGGTGTTCCAAGCGAACCCCAAGCTGTAGTGCCGAGCCATGCTCGGCTGGGGGCTTTCCAAGCGAACTCCTCACAGTGCCGAGCCCTGCTAGGCAGACGCTTTGGCGGTTTTGCCCCAGCCGGGCGTTGCTGGGGCCGACCGGTGGGGGGGCGCGG
>NZ_JBXFWF010000125.1:0-2618 GCF_056854515.1 Stenotrophomonas sp. STEN063 | reverse complement strand
GCGGTAGGTGCTTCTGGGGCCAGGGCGGGGCATTGGGATACTCCTGATCGTTAGGTCAGGGTGTCCACTAAAGCGAAGGAGCTACCGGTTCGGCTTGAATGAATTGTTAGGCCGCGTGCTCATAGATCAGCAGCGTCCTCTACGAGTGCCCAATCTTTCATGTCTGGAACAACGCGTTGGGCTACAAACTCAAAAACATCGCCATACGTCGCCGCAACGATATTCCAGGTTCTTGAGGATGGCATGGAGCTGTCACCGAATACGGGATGGAAGTACACAACTTTATCCGTGATGCGGCCGCCGACCACCTCCAACCCCGCGAAATCGTCACAATCTTGGCGCCTAGCGAACACAAAGACCTCGCCACCGCTCACGTCCTCGCGACGGAATGCGTTGGCCGCGAATGCCATCTCGTCCGGATCTCGGATGAAGTGCCAAGGCGTAAAGCTGGTCAGGGCCTGTGCGAGAAACCATCGAAGCGCATTGGGCCAAGAAGTATCAATCTTTGAATGTTCCATTGTGCTTCCAAGCGGCCTAACTCTGGAATTAAGCCGCGCCGTGTAGCGGCGTCGGCTTGAATGAACTGTTAGGCGGCTGTGGCCAACTACCGCCCCCTGACCAATGCTGCCTTGCTTGTACAACCCAACGCGAACCGATCATGCCACAGCTCGCGGGATGGAGCTTGCCCAGGAAGCCTTGCCGAGCGTTGCTGTCGAAGTGCGATGAAATGATTGCGATGGGGCAATGAAGCGTAAGGCGAAGTGGCTGGCTTACCGCTGCCAGGCACAGTTGGAACTGTTACCCGGAGCCGACCGGTGACTCGCCGATGTTGCTGCCGAAAGAAGAAGGGCCAGCCAACCAAGCACACTGCCGCCTAACTCTGGAATTAAGCCGACCCGCGCAGCGGGTTCGGCTTGAATGAACTGTTAGGGCGCGGTTGCTGCATTGCGCCCAAGCATGTACTTGATGGCATGTGCTTGGCTACCAAGTATGAGAACTACTGGTGCAAAGCAAGTTAGCGTGGATTGCCAGAAGTAGCCATCTTTGTGATCAAGGGCAGCCCAGAGAAGGGAAATGACAGCGGAACCGATAAGGGTTGGGAGTGTGTACGCGCGCGTAGCTACAGACCGCGATCGAAACACGAGCCAGATGATGGACACGATGCTTACGAGCCAAGCGATTGGGAAAATGATTTCGACACCCATGATCTGCGCCCTAACTCTGGAATTAAGCCGACCCGCGAAGCGGGTTCGGCTTGAATGAAATGTTAGGGGGCTGGCCAGTGACGCTCAATCGGGAACTCCAATGGCTGAAGCCACCTTGCGCGATATGCAGCATCGCGTGCAATTTTGCGTTGACGGTCGCGAATCTTAGTGATGTACAAAGTATCACCATCAACTAGCTCAACGAGGCCTGTTTCTGACCTTCCCTCGTCCCAGAAGAAGATGCGCTGCGAGTAACCGTTGTTTAGTGAGCCATGCCAGACAAGGAAGTGCCATGACCGGCCATCAGGTCCGTGCATCGGGCCTTCAAGGTTTTGACCACGCCACCAGCTCACACAGCCCCCTAACTCTGGAATTAAGCCGACTCGCGAAGCGAGTTCGGC
Organism: Stenotrophomonas sp. STEN063; assembly: GCF_056854515.1. Lineage (NCBI taxonomy): Bacteria > Pseudomonadati > Pseudomonadota > Gammaproteobacteria > Lysobacterales > Lysobacteraceae > Stenotrophomonas > Stenotrophomonas sp. STEN063. The sequence goes on along the minus strand of NZ_JBXFWF010000125.1, from coordinate 1,012 downwards.
TTGAATGAACTGTTAGCCCTCATCCGGATCTGGCTCACGCGGAAGCCGTTCCCAAGGTGCACCAACGGAATCCCGCCAAGCCTGCCAGCCAATCGGAAGATCAGCCAACTCTCCAACGCTCCGGTCCTCTTGATACGCACAACCGAGGCAGACGATGGCGCCATGGGCACTATCATTGGTGGTACCGCAAAGGAACTGCCAATCACCGTCGTGATCGTGACTGACCAACAGGACGGGATAGCCCTCGCGTAGCACCTTGGTTGTGGTGAACGCAGCTAGGTTGGTCGGCTCTGAGAATGGCCAATCGGATGCTGGAAACGAATGTGGATGTTCCTCGACTGAGTCCATTTGGGCTAACTCCGGAATTAAGCCGGCCCGCGCAGCGGGGTCGGCTTGAATGAACTGTTAGGGCTCATACGGCGCCAGTAGTGAGTTCCAGAAAGTTGGAACCGGTGAGCCAAGGATGTTGGATAAGCCGACTTTAAGAGCAAGCTGTTCCTCCGCCGTAAGTGGGTTCTCCTCCAGCCCAACGGGATGCTCTCTGCGCCTTGTGTAAGGACGAACGAACTCGAGGGCGGCCAAGAATTGATGCCAGGAATCCGCGACTGGTGTGGTCTCCCAGTAGCCCATGCCATGCGTGGCTGTATACACCGAAAATGATGTCTGGGACTGATCAATGAAGATCGGGTCGCCACATGCGGTTTCTCTGGCTAACACGAGCCAACTCTGATTCCAGTCAGGCCCTTCGTACCCGATCTGTTCTTCGGTTAGCGCGGAAAGTGAGAAGAACGCTATGCCACCTATGCCAAAAGAAAGGTCAGGTTGGGGGAGAAGATTCTTGGCTAACGACGATGTGTCCATGAGCCCTAACTCTGGAATTAAGCCGCGCCGCGAAGCGGCGGGGACTTCCTTCGAAAAAGTGGACACCTGTTGGTCAAGGGCAGGTGCGCTCGAATTCTGCTGGTGTTCGATAACCCAGTGCCGAGTGTAGGCGCTGGTTGTTGTAAAAAGC
>NZ_JBXFWF010000124.1:0-3084 GCF_056854515.1 Stenotrophomonas sp. STEN063 | reverse complement strand
CCGGGGGGGGGGGTGTGGGGGGCGTCCCGCTGGGGTCGCTTGTGCACTCGCCCCCTGCCGGGGTGGGGGAGTGGGGTTGGGGTGAGGGCAGCTCCTGCCTTTGATCTTGCATCCAAACCTAACCACAAAAAAAACATCACCCACCTGTAACGCCACACCAGAATTCCAGCGCTAGGATTGCCCCACCCACATCTACAAGCAAAACCACCATGGGCACCTGGACCTGCAGCAACTGCAAGGAAGTAAACGAAGACAGCTTCGACCAGTGCTGGAAATGCGGCACCCATGCCGACGGCGCACCACCGCCACGCGACTTCCAGCCTGAGGCCGGGCGCAGCTGGATGCAGCCACCACGTTTGATCGACTGTCCGCGTTGCCCTGGCATGCGCATGGAATTCATCGGCCGCAAACGCTTCCACGAAGGCTCGCAGGCCATGCCCTTCCTGCTGGGCGATATCGGCGAGCTGTTCGTCAACCGCGAGGAATTCGACCTGCATGCCTGCCCGAGCTGCGGCAAGGTGGAGCTGTTCCTGTCCAATCGCGTACGCTGAGCACCGCAACCATCAACGGGCCGACGATGCGTTTCCAGCGCTGTTTGATCCTGCTGTTCGTGGCGATGTACCTGCTGATGTTGCTCGGCGGTGCCGCGCTCAAACCCGGTTACTCACCGCTATCGCAGTACATCAGCGAACTCGGCGCGACCGGCAGCGCGCATGCACAGGTGATCAGCCTGCTCGGCTTCATTCCAGTCGGCGTCCTCGCCGCACTACTGCTGTTCGCGTTCGCACGGACGGTACCAGTGCGTGGTGCCAGTCGCTTCGGCTATTGGCTGCTGCTGTGCGAACCGCTGGCATGGATAGGCTCCGCGTTGGCGCCCTGCGACCTCGGTTGCCCGATTGGCGGCAGCCTTTCGCAATCACTGCATACCCTGCTCGGCGTGTTCACCTATCTGGGCACCGCACTCGGCCTGGTGCTGCTGGCAAGTGCACCGGCAATACAGCCAGGCACGCGCGTGCTGTGGATCGGCCTGGCGGGACTCTGGCTGCTGCTGTTCGTGTTGATGGGGCTGGAGCCATTGCACGCTTGGCGTGGACTGCTGCAACGCCTGGCGGAGTGGAGTGTGTACAGCGTGTTGTGCATCAGTGCATGGCGACTGAGCGCTTCTGCACCTGTTGCCGACAATGCGATAACACGCGCCCGCCAATAGCGGGTGTACGCTGCGCTCCTCTGTCACCGGAGCACCCATATGAGTCACCGCAGCCGCCTGGCCGGTTTCATCATTGATTGCCAGGGCACCGACAGCGATGCCGCCGCCGCGTTCTGGGCACCCGCACTCGGCCTGAAAGCCGAGCCCGGCTACACCGAGGACGATGGCGCGCAATATGCCGAACTGTTGGGCGCCCCCGCTGACCTGCATGTTGAAGTGCAACGCGTCGATCACGCCCCACGCGTGCATCTGGATATAGAAGCCGACGATATCGATGCCGAAGCTGACCGGCTTGAAGCGCTGGGCGCACGCCGCATCGGCAAGGTCAAACGCTGGTGGGTGATGGAAGCACCTACCGGTCATCGCTTCTGCATCGTGCAGATGAAGTATCCGGAACGTGGCGCACCGCCCAATACCTGGAAGTAGCGCGGAAACTTCACGACAGCTGGCCTTGCGATGTGCTGGAATGCCGCCCCGACTTCAACGAGGCAACAGCATGGGTTTGATCACCGGAATGATCGTGGGTGCACTGGGCGGCCTGGCCCTGGTCAACATCCTGGCATTGATGGCAAGGAACAGCGGCAGGCCGCATGACCTCACCAGCTTCAGCTCCGACGAGAATGTAACGGCCAAGGTTGATGCCTGGGCAGGCCAGCAGGGTTACCGCCTGGTCCGCGACATCGATGGCACCCGCGTGTATCGCAAGGGCAACAACATCCTGACCTCGCCGATGTATCTGGAACTGAGCCAGGACGGGAACAAGTACAGCATCAAGAGCTATACCCAGATCAACGGCTTCATCCTCCGTGGTGATATGGCGCTCACCGGCGATACCTTCATCGCCAAGCTGCCGCGATCGATGGCCAAAAAGGCGCAGAACATCCTGTTCGCGTCCTTGAACGTGCCCGGCCTGCCCTGACCACGGACTCGCGCGTTGGCCACCTTCAATGCAACAGCGGGATAATGTGGGCCCTGAGTCCACCGGAACCGCAGCAATGAATTCCCCCGTTTCCCTGCAGAATGCACGTGTCCTGGTTGCCGGTGGCAGCCGCGGCATAGGCTTGGCCATTGCCCAGGCTTTTGCCCGCGAAGGCGCAAGCGTGAGCATCTGCGCGCGTGGTGCCGCAGCACTGCAGCAGGCCGGCGAACAGCTGCTGGGCGACGGTGCAGCTGCCGCGCACACGCAGCAATGTGATCTCGCCGACCCGGCGCAGATCCAACGCTGGATCGATGCCGCTGCGGCCGCATTGGGTGGCGTCGATATCCTCATCAACAACGCCTCCGGGTATGGCAACGGCAATGACGATGCCAGCTGGCAGGCCGGCTTCGATATCGACCTGATGGCAGCCGTGCGCGCCAACCGCAGTGCCCTGCCGCATCTGCGCCTGAGCACGATGCCGGCCATCCTCAATATCAGCTCGATCAATGCCTCGGTACCGACGCCGCGCGCAGCGGCATACTCCGCTGCCAAGGCGGCATTGAACTACTACACCACCAGCCTGGCCACCGAGCTGGCGCGCGAGCGCATCCGGGTCAACGCGCTGGCACCGGGCTCGATCGAATTCCCGGGTGGACTGTGGGAGCAGCGCCGCAGCAGCGCCCCCGAACTCTACGAACAGATCCGCACCAGGATCCCGTTCGGCGGCTTCGGCAATGTCGAGGATGTAGCCAATACCGCCGTGTTCCTGTGCTCGCCCACAGCGCGCTGGATCACCGGCCAGGTACTGGCGGTGGATGGCGGGCAATCGCTGCCGGCCTGAGCCTCGCCTGCCGTTTGTGGGCGCGGGGGGCTGCCCCCAACAGGGGGACTTTAAAAGCGCGCGTGTTGCGCGCATGCCCCCCCGCCCCCAAACCCCCCCCCCCACCACCCCACAAAC
>NZ_JBXFWF010000123.1:0-3110 GCF_056854515.1 Stenotrophomonas sp. STEN063 | reverse complement strand
GCGGGGGGGGGGGGGGTGGCGCGCGACGCCGCCCCGCCCTCCGCCCCGCCCCCCCCCCCGGGGGGGTGGGGGGGGGGGGGGGGGGGGCGCTCTTCGCTTTATCGCACCAGCAAGCAGAGTCGACCGCGCTTTCTCACGCCCGCAATCAAAGCGTGCGGCTGATGGTGAAACTGCCGAATACCGGCGTCTCTTTCTGGCCGTCGAATTCGCGGGTGCGGTGGTAACGCGCCAGCGCGAATTTCCACTTGCCACGCATCACTGCAACGCCATAGCCGATGTCGCCGACAAACGGACGCTTGTCCACGCTGTGGCTATTGCGGAAGGTGTTGCCATCCAGGGTGATGTCGCGCAGTACCCAACGCGCGTCGCTGGTGACGAACAGATGGCTGGACCAGCCTTCTGCACGGCCGCGGCGGGTGGGTGCGGTGTTCTCACCGGCGGGGCGCATCGGTGAGCTGCCGAAGTCGTCAGGCAGCTTCCAGCCGAAACGTACTTCGCCACCAACATTGGCATACGTAGCCAGGTTGCCGATGGCGCCACCCCAATGGCTGATCGCGTCCCAGCCCCAGCCGCTCGCGTTACCTTCGGCAGGCCAGCGTTGCATACGCTCATGCAAGAGTTTGAACACCGGTTCGTCATGCAACTGGTTGTCCCAGCCCATGAACTTCTCATCGCCAAGAACGCTGTGCACGGCATCCTGCACCTGCTTTCCCTGCGCGGAGGGGCCAACCATCCCCAGCGCCAACTGGGTGGTGCGCAGGTGGTTGCCGTTACGCGCGTTGTAGCCGAAGTTGACCATCAACACCGCTGCATACGGGCGGTCATCCTCGATCAGGTCGCTACGGGTGTTGTCGGTCGGTGTGTACAGGCCCTGGCCGAAACTGAAAATCATGTTCTGCTGCTGGAATTCACCAGGATGCAGGCGTTCCAGATGACGATTCATCCAGCGCGCAAGGCGCGGCAGGCAGGGGTCATCGGTGTAGTCCTGCAGGTTCGGCGACACCAGCGTGAACATCGCGCCATTGGTGTATCCCTGATCCTGCTGTGCACCGCCGAGCAAGTCATTGTCGACGCGGAAATTGATCGCTGGCGGGTGGTCGCTCAAGGCGCTTTGTGCGCATTGTTGCGCTGCCCAAGCGGGGGTGATTGCAAGGCTGCCTGCCATCAGCAACAGCAGTCTGGTGCCTTTCTTCATGTACGGACTCCTCGCCGGCAGAGTGACATGCAGCTTAGTGATCCGTTGTGGGTCGGCATATCGCTATCGAGCGGACAGATTGTTGTGGGTGTGACGATGGATTTCCGCGCGTGGATGCGCGCACCAGACGAGGTGGGTGGTCTTGGCTGGAGGGCGTTTCGTATGCATGCGCGCGGCGCAGTTCAACTGCGCTCGTCATTGTCGCCGCTTTCCTGGTCTGGCTTTCGTCGGTCTGGCGGGATGGAGGTTTTCCCAGATGAGACAGTCATTGTGTGGCTGACATGTTGTTGGTGGGCGTTTGCGGTGGTGGCAGGGTTCTGCTGCGCAAACAAGCCGGATCGTGGCTGTCGTTGAGGCCGCCAGCCCTGTCTTCAGTCGATACCCCTCGGAGCTTCCCTGGTCCCGCCCAGCCCAGCGGTTCACGCGGTTAGGTGTGCTCTGGCCTGAATAGGGGGTAGGCCCGTGATCTCCACGCAGGAGGAGGCTCTGGCAGCAGGCGATGCGGCATGGCCTCCGCATTGGACGTGGAATGGGCCGGAGGTGGTCGATGCCTTCTGGCCGTCTTTTTGCGGGGAGATGTGACGCGACAGAGGCAGTTTCAGTGCATATAAAGGGAGCCGCCTCACAAAAACGTCATGCATCCTGACGTCGGTCTGGGTTAGGATTCCGGCGGACCGGACCGTGCTCGTCTGCTAGGTAACATCAGGGACAGAGTCTTACCGCAAGGTCTCTAAGCCAATGGAACGCACCTCGTAAGGTGCAGGTTAATGGGGAAGTATCAGATGCGTAACGTTTTTTCGCCGCTCACTGCAGCGGTCATCACTCTGGGTATTGCTGCGGCTGTCAGCAGCCAGCCGGCCCAGGCAGCATTCAAGGCCAAGGGTACCCAGGCGCAGGAACAGCGCCAGCAGGCCGCCGCACAGATTCCAACCTGCCAGCGTCCGATCGGCACCTTGTCGGTGATCGAGCCGGAAGACTCCACCCATTGGTGGACTGGCCAGCAGCTGCCGGCGCCGTCGCGCCTGATCAAGGCCTTCGTCAGCCGTTCGCGCTGTTTCACCCTGGTGGACCGTGGTGCCGGCATGGCCGCGGGCCAGTTCGAGCGTGAACTGGCAGCCAGTGGTGACCTGCGTGGTCGTTCCAACGTCGGCAAGGGCCAGATCAAGGCCGCTGACTACGTGATGATCCCGGACCTGATCTCGCAGAACAGCAATGCCGGTGGCAATGCCATTGGTGGTTTGCTGGGTGGCCTGATCGGCGGCCGCGCCGGTGCGTTGGTGGGTGGCTTGAACTTCACCAGCAAGACCGCCGACGTGGTGCTGACCGTGACCGACGTGCGTTCGTCGGAGCAGGTCGCCATCTCCGAAGGTTCGGCGCGCAAGAGCGACATGGGCTTCGGTGCCAGCGGTGGCCTGTTCGGCGGCAGCGGCCTAGGCGCCGCGGGCGTTGGCGGTTACGCCAACACCGAAATCGGCCAGGTGATCACCATGGCCTACCTGCAGGCCTACACCGACATCATCGCCCAGCTGGGTGGTTTGCCGAATAACGCCTCTGCCGCCAACGCGCAGCAGGCGGTGACGGTGACCCGTGCCGGTCGCCTGCTGGCCAATGCCCGCGGTACCGGCGCGCCGGTGCGCACCCTGGAAGCTGGGATGATGCTGTACCCGACCGGCACCAAGGAGGGCGTGATGTGGGAAGTCGAGGATGAACTGGGCAACCGCGGTTGGGTGTCGTCCACCCTGCTGCAGCTGTCCAAGTAAGCCTGGGTTTACCCCGCAGAAGGGCCGCGCAAGCGGCCCTTCTGGTTTCTAGGGTGTAGTGGGGGGGGGGGGGGGGCGGGGGGCCGGGGGGGCCGGCGGGGCGGGGGGAGGGGGGGAGGGGGGGGGGGGGGGGGAGGGGGAGGCGCGGGGCCAGC
>NZ_JBXFWF010000122.1:0-3171 GCF_056854515.1 Stenotrophomonas sp. STEN063 | reverse complement strand
GCCGCGCCCAGCCCCCCCCTCCACAACCCCCGCCCCCCCCTGGCGTCGCACCCCCACCCGCGGGCCGCCCTCCCCACGCCCACACCCCGCCCCGCCCCCCCCCCCCCCACTACACTCAGGCATTGCCGGGAAGGCCTCTGCCGAGCATGGCTCGGCACTACAAGGACTGCTTCAGCCGGTGTTCTGCACGCCTTGCGATACGCCGTTCACGCAGGCCACCAGCGCGCGCAGTAGACCTTCATCTTCGCGGTCGCTTGCACGCCAGCGCTGCAGCAGGTCCACCTGCAGGATGCTGATCGGGTCGATGTAGGGATTGCGCAGACGGATCGACAGCGCCAGTCGCGGGTCCTGCTCCAGCAGGTCCTGCTGGCCGCTCAAGCGCTTCACCCAATGCGCGGTCAACGCCAGCTCCTCGCGGATCAGCGGGAAGAACTGTTCGTGCAGTGGCCCGGCCAGCTTGGAGAACTGTTCGGCGATATGGATGTCGCCCTTGCTCAACACCATCGACATGTCGTCGAGGAAGGTCTCGAAGAACGGCCAATCGTGCGCCATCTCACGCAGGGTCTGTTCATGCCCGGCATCTGCAGCGGCCTGCAGGCCACTGCCGACACCGAACCAACCCGGAATTACCGCGCGTGCCTGGCTCCACGCGAATACCCACGGGATCGCCCGCAGATTGCTCAACGCCGCATCCTGGCCCAGGCGCCGGGAAGGCCGTGAACCAAGCGTCATGCGTTCGATCACATCGATCGGCGTGGCCTGGCGGAAGTAATTCATGAACTGCGCATCGCCGACAAAGGCGCGATACGCCACTGAACTCTGCTCGGCGACCAAGGCCATCACTGGCTTCCACTGTTCCTCGCGCGGCTCGCTGGCGCGCGGGCGCAGGCTGGCACGCAATACCGCGCCAGCAGATTGCTCCAGCGAGCGCAGCGCCAGCGCACGGATACCGTACTTGCGATGGATCACTTCGCCCTGCTCGGTGACGCGCAGGCGGCCACCGATGCTGCCGCGTGGCGAGGCGTTCACCGCATGCGTGGTCTTGGTACCGCCGCGGCTGATGGAACCACCACGGCCGTGGAAGAAGGTCAGCTTGACCCCAAATTCCGCCGCCGTTTCCAGCAGCTCGACCTGCGCATGCTGCAGGCCCCAGCGCGAGGCGGCGATGCCGCCGTCCTTGCCGCTGTCCGAATAGCCCAGCATCACCATCTGCACGTCATCGCGCGCGGCAAGATGGGTGCGGTAAACCGGATCGGCAAGCAGATCACGCAGCGTAGCGGTGCCACGCTGCAGGTCGTCGACGGTTTCGAACAACGGCGCGATGTCCAACGGTACTGCGCCATCCGCATCGACCAGACCACCACGACGCGCCAACGCCAGCACCGCGAGCACGTCGCCGCGATCATGTGCCATCGAGATGATGTAGCTGCCCAACGCATCCGCACCGTGACGACGGCGTGCATCGGCCAATGCAGCGAACACCTTGTCCAGTCGCTGCCCGGCTTCATCCTCGCCACGCGCCAGCACTTCGGTGCCTGCGGCGTACGGCGACAGCAACTGCGCACGCGCTGCATCGTCCAGCGCGTCGAAGGCCTCCTGCCCGCCCAGCACCTCGGCCAGCGCGCGCGAATGCACACTGGATTCCTGGCGCACATCCAGACGCGCCAGATGGAAACCAAAGGTGCGCACGCGCCACAGCAGACGCCGCACCGAGAACCAACCAGCGTGCTTGCCCTTGTTGGCCTCAAGGCTGTCGAGGATGAGCTGGATGTCGTGGATGAACTCTTCCGGTGACGCATATGCACCCGGAGCGTCTTCCAATGTCGCCTGCAGGCGCGCGCGCATGCGGTCGTTGAGCAGGCGGTACGGCATGTCGGCATGACGCGGGCGCGACTTCACCTGCGGCAGCAGTTGCTGGTACTCCTGCACACGCGCCTGCACTCCAGCACTGACGCCAACCAGTTCGGTCGATTGGCTGAGCAGGCTGGCCAGCGCCACCATGTCTTTCAGGTACAGGCCAAGCACGGCGCTGCGCTGGGCGTTCAAGGTATTGGTGATGGTGCCGGCATCCACGTTCGGATTGCCGTCCATGTCGCCACCCACCCAGGTACCGAAGCGCAGCAGGCGCGGCAACGGCAGGGTTCGGCCCCAGGTGTCGCGCAGCGCCTGTTCCAGCGATTCGTAGAACACCGGGATGACCCGGTACAGCACGCGGGTCAGGTAGAAACCGACATGCTCGCGCTCGTCGTCCACGGTTGGCCGCACCGGCGAGGAATCGGCGGTCTGCCAGGAGGCAGTCAAGGCCATGCGGAAACGTGCGGCATCGGCAGCCTGCTCGCCGGGCGTGCGTTGCCCGTCGAGGTTGTCGACCAACGCGGCAACCATCAGTTGTTCTTTTTCCAGCAGCGCGCGGCGCACGGCTTCGGTCGGGTGCGCGGTGAATACCGGCTCAATGTCGATCTGCGGCAGCCACTGCGCCAGTTCTTCCGGCGTCACGCCCTGCGCCTTCAGCGCTAGCAAGGCGTCATGCAGTCCTTCCGGCTGCGGGCGTTTGGTGCCTGCGCGCTGGTAGTCACGGCGGCGGCGGATGCGATGCACGCGCTCGGCGATATTGACCACCTGGAAGTAAGTGCTGAAAGCGCGCACCAGCGCTTCGGCATCGCGCGGCGAACGCCCGGCCAGCTGCGCGCTGAGCGGAGCCAACGGCGCCTGGCTTTCACGACGGGCAATCGCCGCCGTGCGCACGTCCTCCACCTCGTCGAGGAAACCGGGCGACACCTGTTCGGAAATCAGATCACCAACCAGTGTGCCGAGGCGGCGCACATCGTCGCGCAGTGGCAGGTCGGGGGTGGCGAAGACAACGCTGCTGCGGTACTCGTTCATCGAAGACGTAGAGCCTGGAGAGCGGAAACCCGTCAAGCCTACCGCAAAAATCAGCACAATTTTGCAGTGCACCAAACCTGAAACAGTTGCATTTGTATGTTGTCTGGCAGCTGTCCTTTTGGACAGAAAGGTACGCAGGATCAGTCAGTTTGAGGACATGACGGAACAGCGCTTCACCTGTAGTGGGGGGGGGGGGGGGGGGGGGGGGGGGGGGCGGGGGGGGGGCGGGGGGGGGGGGGGGGGGGGGGGCGGGGGGGGGGGGGTGTGTGTTGGGAAGGAGCGCGGGGG
>NZ_JBXFWF010000121.1:0-4038 GCF_056854515.1 Stenotrophomonas sp. STEN063 | reverse complement strand
TATCAGTCGATCGCGCGCATCGTATTGCAGATGAAGGTTGTAGGTGCCTCCTCTTGCAACATCGTAGATGTCACTGGGATTTCCATTTTCATCGAAGCGAGTGTCCAGATTCAATAGCCAGCTATCGACACTACGCAAGAAGCGGTCGAGCACGCCCATCATCTGGCACAGGACATTGCTTCCGTACGCGCTTTAATATCACCCACCACCAGTCCCCGATCCCGGATTTAAGGCAAGGTCTTCATTAAAAATGCACCATCGGCGTAAATAACCCCACACCCTTCTTCCACACATTCTTGAATCAGCTCGTCCTTGGACGCCACTCTACTAGCGGCATTAATGGAAGATAGCCGTCCCCCTACAACCTCGGGAACAGTTACTCCCTCACCAAATGAAATCGGAGCTGACTCCAAAAACACACCTTCAATTCGATAGTAACCTTGGGACGTGAACTTCCTGCCCGCGTCCTCCGCTGAAATCATAATTGCCGATGGCAAATCAGCAACTTGCGCAGCATCTCTTCCAGAATATACAAACAGAGAACCACTTGCAGGATAGTACGCAACAATATCAACAGTTTTTCCCGAATAGTCCCTCGACCTACTCAGCAAATTAATAACTGAAACACGACAAGCTCCAGCAGCGGAAATAACCTGATAGTCGCAAACCCTAGCATCATCAACCACAAGCTCTTGCCAATGACAACCCTCAATCGCGCCAAATGAAAAAAGCAGAACTGAAAGAAGAAATTTATTATAAACAGAAAATGATCTAGCAGTCATTTTACCTCCTCAACCACATCACCCAACGTTACCATCCCAGAGCTTGACGAATTCATAGCTCGCTCGAACGCTTCCTGACTGAATTCATAGATTCGGCCGTTCCTGACCATGGCCGCATCATACCCTCCGTTAAATGCCGTCCTTAGATCTCCGCTACCCGAATCCGCAAGACCACCATACTCCTGCCTACTTATGCGTGAGACTCTAAGGCCACTGGAGCTCATTATCGAACTATTCGGATGTGCATGAATAAACCCAAGAGGTCTTCTTCCAGATTCGATCATTTTGAGAACACCGCTGACGCCAGTCGCCAATCCATCACTATGGGCGTTCCCAAACCGGAACTTTCCATCACCAACCTTATAAGTCATGGACCCGATTTCATAGCCCCAAGCTTCAGAAATCGGCTCAACCTGCTTTGCCCATGCTTGATACATCTCGTCCTTCGTATCGTATGACCTAAAACTCCCTGTCGCCTTCAAAGCAGCATTCGCCTGACTGGCCGCACCGCTGCCCCTAGTGCTGGTTACAAGCCGCGCTACTCCTCCAGTCTCGCATACGGATTTGATCTTACTTCCCGTACAAGACGCCCTTCCATCCGGATCCACGAATTTATAAGGACTGTTATTGGCGTACCAGTACCTATTAAACGCTCCCAGCGGATTACTATACGCCGTCACCGGATCCACCGACAGGAACCTTCCGATCTGCGGATCGTAGTAGCGCTGCTGCATGTAGGCCAGGCCAGTCGCACCATCCTGCTTATGACCTGTGTAACCTACAGCATCATAAGCGGACTTTCCGATTACAGCGCCATAGGGCGCGTAATCATTACGTTCTATCACGTTACCCGAGCCATCCGTCACCGCTACGGGTGAGCCAAGCGCATCGGTGTGCTGGAACTTCACCACGTTGCCCACCGTTTCACGCTTGGCTATCAAACTACCACTCAGATAGATGTGTTCAAGCCCTGCGCCACTGCTTTTAGAGTAGTACATCAGCTGACCAGACTTGCTGTACTGCGAGAGGGCCGACGTTCCATCGACAGGACTCCACGCAAGCACTCTCCGGCCTTCACCGTCGTAACGATACTGTTCCTTCCCGGGCGCTATATACAGGCGATTGTCAAAGCCGAACCCATACAGCTGGCCACTTTTATTCTGCAGATTGCCCTGCGCGTCGTAGGCCAGGCCGACAACGGTTGCACCAGCGGAGTCCCGAATTCCTTGCAAACGGTTTGTGCCGGGATCGTAGTAGTAGTTGGCATAATCCTTGCCACCGGACCCCAGCCTCCAGGACTTGATGTTATCCAACGCATCGTAGGTGTATCGATGCCATCCATCACCACCGAACGCCCCAGAGCCGGCTGCTATCAGTCGATCGCGCGCATCGTATTGCAGATGAAGGTTATAGGTGCCTCCTCTTGCAACATCGTAGATGTCACTGGGATTTCCATTTTCGTCGAAGCGAGTGTCCAGATTGAGCACTCCGCTATCAATACTACGCGCAGAAAGCTGCCGAGCATTCTGCGTCATCTGGTGCAGGACGTTGTTTCCGTACGCCGACCAACCCCACTCTCTAGTTCATTCGATCAATCCCACTCTGACCCCATCTTCACCCTGACCCATTTTGAATAGAGGCGACATTCTTCGCAGCCCCTCGAGTGGCACAGCAGCGGGCTTCTATCTACATCCTAAACTCATCCAATTCAATGCGACCGAAGATCAAAAAATCTCGCCCCTTGATTACTGAACCGTTCGTTCCTCGACCTTCGTTAAAAACAAAATTCCCGCCTATCTTGACGCGCACCGGCTCCAACTCCGGCCGGCGTGACATATATTCAAAAAAATCACGATATGCCTCGCCCCCCTCTACTTTCAAAGAGGCATAAACTTCACCACTTTCGTAAGAGTCAATTGATGGATACAGAAAAATATCATCCCCACCCTTTATCGCCCATGCATGAACAAATATCTTTCGCTCGCTAAAGGCGCCAGGATGAGATAAGAGTTGCGAATATGTCAACGCACAAAATGTGAGCCGAACTTGATTCCCAACAGGAACGCAAGCATCACTGCGCGTTACTGAAAAATCCTCCACCCTTTCCACTTTGCCACAGCCTGACCCAACGACAAGAATAGCAGCGACCAGCACGACAAATTTATTCATCATCAGGCAACCTCGAAATGAAACTTTCCACATTCAAATTAGCACCAGGAGCACTCGCCTGACCGGACATAGACTCGAAATCAAACTTCAAGATTCCGCCACCCAACATTACGACATATCCATTCGAACTAGAAAAAACTGATCGACCAATATCCGACTGAAACCCCGGATTGGCATAGCCAGTCCACTTTCCATTACTGAAACCACCGGGAATCCCATTGAAATTCGTATCCGCCGGATGCGTGTGAATAATAGCAGTCCGCGCACCGGGTCCGAAATAAGCCTGGCCTAGCGTGACGCTACCGGAGCTATCGCCTCGAGATTCAGAGCCCAATACATAGTTGAAAACAGAATATCCCTTTCCCGTTCGCGCGATGTCGGCACCGACCTCACGCCCAGTTGCGATGGTGACGGGGAGCGCCGTTCTTGCAAAGTATCTAGCGGCTTTAGCCTCACCATTATCCATTCCGTGATTATTAGCGATGCCATTAAGTTTATTCAGATAACCCTGTGGATCTCTTTTTATTGCCCGTAGCGCGCCCTCACCCACCATCAGATTCTTGCCTCCCACACATGTGCCAATCTTCGTTCCCGTGCAAGGGGCCCTTCCATCCGGATCCACGAATTTATACGGACTGTTATTGGCATACCAGTACCGATTAAAAGCGCCAACCGGATTGCCATACGCCGTCACCGGATCCACCGACAGGAACCTTCCGATCTGCGGATCGTAGTAGCGCTGCTGCATGTAGGCAAGGCCAGTCGCACCATCCTGCTTATGACCTGTGTAACCGACAGCATCATAAGCGGGCTTTCCGATTACAGCGCCATAGGGCGCGTAATCATTACGTTCTATCACGGTACCCGAGCCATCCGTCACCGCCACGGGTGAGCCGAGCGCATCGGTGTGCTGGAACTTCACCACGTTGCCCACCGTTTCACGCTTGGCTATCAAACTACCACTCAGATAGATGTGTTCAAGCCCTGCGCCACTGCTTTTAGAGTAGTACATCAGCTGACCAGACTTGCTGTACTGCGAGAGCGCAGACGTTCCATCGACAGGACTCCAGGCAAGCACTCTCCGGCC
>NZ_JBXFWF010000120.1:0-4758 GCF_056854515.1 Stenotrophomonas sp. STEN063 | reverse complement strand
GCCTCAGACCCGGTGGCCGGTGCGGCGCCGGCTATGCTGAGGGTCTCCCACTTTGCCCATCTGCCGGCGATTGCACCAAGCCGCCCTTCGCGGCTGACGCCGCTCCTACAAAAGCGGATTGCCAGGACCGCGATGCCGAGCATGGCTCGGCACTACAGGTAGGACTGCTCAGCGGGCTTCGGGGATGTCCGAGGTCAATGCTGCGGTTTCCGCAGCGCAGTCGCGCGGCAGTGGCAGCTTGAGCGTGCGTGCATGGGCAAGCTCTTCGCGCGCCTTGGCCAGGTCAGCGACAAATGCCGGATTGTCATGCAGGCGCGCGACCGTGGCCGCGCCCATGAACTGGCCCTGTTGCACATCGCTATACCAATGCACGTTGCAGACCAGACGGCTGTGGCCGTAGTTGCGGCCACGTTCGATCAGGGCGGTGGCATGGTCGGGATCGATTTCCGACAGGATCAGGCCCCAGGCCCAGCCGATCGACGTGTGGCCGGACGGGTAGGAGCCGCTTTTGCGCAGGCCTTCCTCATCGTCGGGCGTGCAGGTCGGTGCGTTGTTGACCATGAACGGGCGCGGCCGCTGGTAGTGCGTCTTTGCTGCCTTGGTGGCGGCGCTGGCGTCGATGCGGCTGCGTTCCAGCAGGCGGTACAGCACCGGCGTGGTCTTGGCGGTGACCGCCACGCCCAGCGCGCAGCTGAACTGGTCGGCGCCGGCCGGGAAGCTCAGGTCGGCGTCCGTATGTGCCTGCGCGAAGCGTGCGCTGCCCTGCATGCTCAGGGCCTGATTGGCGACGGCTTCATCCAGCTGTGCCGATGCCGAGCCGGGCGCCGGTGGTGCCGGGCTCAGGGCGAGGCTGTCGGGGATGGCGCTGCCAACCAGATAGCCGGTGGCCTTGCTGCTGGAGTCCCCGCCGGGAGTGGAGGACAGGGTCGGGGTGCTGGAACAGGCGCTGAGTACGGCGGCCAGCGCGAGGGCGGCGCCAAGGCGCAGCGGGGAAACGGAGAATGACATTGCGACGACAAGGGGATTACGGGAGCGGACGGGCATCATCGCACCAACGGCCGCGCTCTGCCCCCCTTTGCCGAAGGCAAGGGGAAGGCTGGGGAGGGGCCAGAGCTCCCTCCCTTGCGCAACGCGCAGGGGAGGGTTGGGGAGGGGTGCTTTTGCCTTTCAAGCAATCGCCAACTTACAAACTGCCCACCCAGGCCGACATCCGCCCATCATCCTCGCGCACCTCGATCGGCCCGCCGAACACCTCCGACAGCGGACCTGAGCGCAACAGCTCGGTACGGCTGCCGTCAGCAAAGATGCGACCACCCTTCATCAGCACGACGCGGTTGATCTCGGGGATCACTTCTTCGATGTGGTGGGTGACCAGCACCAAGGTGATGCCCTGCTGGGCAAGGTTGCGCATGCTGTCGACCAGGTGCTGGCGCGAGATCAGGTCCAGGCCGGTGGACGGCTCGTCCAGCAGCAAGGCCTTGGGCTGATTGACCAGCGCCCTGGCGATCAGCACGCGGCGGGTTTCGCCGGCAGACAGCTCGGCATAGCTGCGGCCCAGCAAGGGCAGGGCACGCGCCAGTTCCAGCGCGTGCCGGGCGCGTTGGCGCATGGCATCGGTGACGTCGCGGTGCGCGGGCACCACAAAGCTGGCAAAGAAGCCGGCGATCACCGCTTCCTCGACGGTCAGACCGGGCATGCTGGACAGGTTGCTGGACAAATCGCCGGTGACGATGCCCAGTTGCGCGCGCAGTCGGTCCACCTGCCAACGGGTCTGGCCCATCACCTTGACCGGCACGTGGCCGTCGGCGCGCGCCAAGGGATAAAGCTCGCGGGTGATCAGCTTGATGAATGAGGACTTGCCGCAGCCGTTCGGCCCGAGGATGGCGGTGTGCTGGCCCTGCTCGATGCGCAGGTTCAGTTCGTGCAGCACGCGGACCTGGCCGCGGATGACGCAGGCATGGTCCAGTTCGATCAGGGGGGCCGCTTCGGCGGCGGGTGCAATGGACATTCAGGAGTAGGTGGCAGCTGAGGATTCGACCAACGGACCTGCCGCCGGTGGATGAAGTTTGCGCCGACAGCCCCCATGATGTGTAGCAGTTGTTTCATCTGGCACCGACTGTCTGGAGTATTCGTGATGCCCGACGCCCTGCTCGTTTTCCTTACCGGTGGCATCGTCGGCCTGGGCTGGTGGGGCATGCTGGCGGTGCTGCTGGTGTTCACCCAGCTCACCATCTTCGCGGTCACCTTGTACCTGCACCGCAGCCAGGCCCATCGCGGCGTCGATTTCCACCCGCTGGTGTCGCACTTCTTCCGCTTCTGGGTGTGGCTGACCACCTCGATGATCACCCGCGAGTGGGTGGCCATCCACCGCAAGCACCACGCCAAGGTCGAGACCGAGGACGACCCGCACAGCCCGGTCACCAAGGGCATCCGCACCGTGTTCTGGCGTGGCGTGGAGTTGTACCGCGAGGCGCGCACGCTGCGGGGTGACATTGAGCAATACGGGCGTGGTGCGCCGGAAGACTGGATCGAGCGCAGGCTCTATACCCCGCATGCCAATCTCGGCCCGATCCTGCTGTTCGTGATCAACACCGTGTTGTTCGGCCTGCCCGGCATCGCCTTGTGGGCGATCCAGATGGCGTGGATTCCGTTCTGGGCCGCCGGCGTGGTCAATGGCCTTGGCCATTGGTGGGGCTATCGCAATTTCGAATCGGCCGATACTTCGACCAACCTGACGCCGTGGGCGTTCTGGATCGGCGGCGAAGAACTGCACAACAACCATCATGCCTTCCCCAGCTCGGCACGCTTCTCGATGCGGCGCTGGGAGTTCGACATCGGTTGGCAGGCGATCTGCCTGCTGCAGTTCCTGCGCCTGGCCAAGGTGCTGCGGGTGGCACCGACGATGGACATCCGTCCGAACATCGCCGTGCCCGATGCCGACACCTTGAAAGCCTTGTTGTCGCATCGCTTCCAGGCGATGACCGATTACCAGCGCAATGTATTCGCGCCTGCCTTGAAGGAAGAGGCTGCTGCAGCGGGTGCCAAGCTGCGCAAGCTGTTGCCGCGGCGCATGCGCAAGGGCCTGGTCAATGATGGTCGTTGGCTCAAACCCGATTGCCGCGCGCAGTTGCAGAGCTGGGTGCAGCAGCGCCCGCGCATCCAGTTGTTGGTCGAGCACCGTGCGCGCCTGTCGGCGTTATTGGAAGCCCGCAGCCATGACGCCGCCGAGCGCCTGCGCCAGTTGCAGCAGTGGTGCCAGGAAGCCGAAGCCAGTGGCAGCGCTGCATTGCAGGCCTATGCAGCGCGTCTGAAAGGCTATTCGCTCAGCGCCGCATGAAGACTCTTTCCGTTCTTTTCCTGCTATGTGCTTCGTTGCCAGCCATCGCCCAGGTGCAGGACACCAACGCCTACCTGCAACGCATGGACAGCGATGGCGATGGCCGGGTCAGCCCGGATGAGTACCTGCAATGGATGCTGTACGCCTTCGACAAGATGGACCGCAATGGCGATGGCGTCCTGCAGCCGGATGAGCAGCCGGGCGGGCGCGGCAAGCCGATCAGCCGCGAAGAGCAACGACAGGTGATCCTGGCCCGTTTCACCCGCCAGGATGCCAACAGCGACGGCTACCTGAGCGCCCGCGAACTGATGGCGCCACCGCGTTGACTTACAACCCATGAAATGCGGGATGTGGGAGCGGCGTAAGCCGCGAAGCCTCCAATCCAACCGAAGCGCGATAGCGCATTGCAATCGATACAGGTCCGTCGTTCGCCACCACCAGCTTCACGGCTCACGCCGTTCCCACAAGAACAGTCAGATACCTACGCTTTGAGGCCTGCATGCCAGAACTACCCGAAGTAGAAACCACCCGGCGCGGCCTGGAACCACATCTGGTGGATAGACGCATCCACGGTGTGATCCTGCGCAGGCCGGACCTGCGCTGGCCGATTCCCGCCGAGATCGAACAGCTGCTGCCGGGCCAGCGTATCGAGGCGATCCGTCGTCGCGCCAAATACCTGTTGCTGGATACCGGACTGGGCAGTGCAGTGCTGCACCTGGGCATGTCCGGCAGCCTGCGCGTCTTGCCCGGTGACACCCCGGTGCGCGCGCACGACCATGTGGATATCAGCCTGGAAGACGGCCGCCTGCTGCGCTTCAACGATCCGCGTCGGTTTGGTTGCCTGTTATGGCAGCCTGCAGGTGAAACGCATGAGCTGCTGGCTGGACTTGGTCCGGAACCGCTGGAGGATGCGTTCGATGGCGATTATCTGTTCCAGCGCAGCCGTGGCCGCAAGGCGCCGATCAAGACCTTCCTGATGGACCAGGGCATTGTCGTCGGCGTCGGCAACATCTATGCGGCGGAAAGCCTGTTCATGGCAGGCATCAATCCCCTGCGCGAGGCCGGCAAGGTATCGCGGGCGCGCTACCAGCGGCTTGCCGATGCGGTGAAGGAAATCCTGGGACATGCGATCACCCGGGGCGGCACGACCCTGCGCGACTTCATCAGTCCCGATGGCGCGCCGGGTTACTTCGAGCAGGAGCTGCTGGTGTACGGGCGCGAAGGTGAGAACTGCAAACAATGCGGGCGCGCACTGCGCTACGCCAGCATTGGCCAGCGCGCAACGGTGTGGTGCGGGAATTGCCAGCGCTGAGGGCCGAACGCCTGTAGTGCCGAGCCATGCTCGGCAGAGGCTTTACCGGCAGAGCCCCACCTGTAGTGGGGGGGCGGGGGGGGCGGCCGCGGGAGCGGGTTGTATTGAA
>NZ_JBXFWF010000119.1:0-5055 GCF_056854515.1 Stenotrophomonas sp. STEN063 | reverse complement strand
GGTGGCGGTCTGTGCCGGGCGCGACGCTCGTTGTCTTCTTGGTCTCTGCGCGTGCGGCGCGCTCGCCCCCCGCCCCCCCCACTACAGGTGGGGCTCTCTGCAAAGAATGGCTCGGCACTACGCTCCCTCCCTTTGGCCACAGGCCAAGGGGAGGGCTGGGGAGGGGTGGCTTTGGGCTTTGACTTGGAATGCCCCTGCCGAGCATGGCTCGGCACTACAGCTTGCTATCTATATCCAGCTGCCTGCAGCTCGAACAGCTCCGCGTAGCGGCCGCCTTCGATCATCAGCTCTTCGTGGGTGCCGCTGGCTTCGATGCGACCGTCGGCCAGCACCAGGATGCGATCGGCCATGCGCACCGATGAAAAACGGTGCGAGATCAACACGGCAGTGCGGTTGTCCGACAGCTCCTTGAATCGCTGGAATACCTCGAACTCGGCACGCGCATCCAGGGCTGCGGTCGGCTCGTCGAGGATCATCACCTGCGCATCGCGCATATAAGCACGGGCGATGGCGATCTTCTGCCACTGGCCGCCGGACAGGTCCACGCCAGACTTGAAGCGGCGCCCGATAAGCTGGTCATAGCCTGCCGGCAAACCATCGATCACTTCATCGGCCAGCGCACGTCGTGCGGCATTGCGGATACGCTCCTTGTCGCTCATGGCTTCGACCAAGCCAACGCCGATGTTCTCGCCAGCGGACAAGTGGTAGCGCACGAAGTCCTGGAAGATCACGCCCATGTTGGCGCGCAGGTCGTCGAGGTCGTAATCGCGCAGGTCGCGGCCATCAAGCAGGATGCGGCCTTCGTCCGGGTCGTACAGGCGGGCCAGCAGCTTGACCAGGGTGGTCTTGCCGGCGCCGTTCTCGCCAACCAGGGCAATCACCTCACCGGCTTGCAGATGGAAGCTGAGGTTGCGGACGGCCCAGCGCTCGGCGTCCGGATAGCGGAAGCCGACGTTGTCGAAGACAAAGCCTTCGTGGATCGGCCGCGGTATGGCGATGGCATCCGGACGCGAGCGGATCTCCGGTTCGATGGCATAGAACGAGAACAGATCATCCAGGTACAGCGCCTGCCCTGCGACTTGCGAGAAACCGGTAAGCAGGCCCTCCAGCAATTGGCGCAAGCGTAGGAAACTGCCGGACAGGAAGGTCAGGTCGCCGATGCTGAAGTCGCCGCGGATGGTGCGCCAGGCGATATAGCCATAGGCGGCGTAATAGCCCAGGGTGCCCAAGGCGGCCAGCAGCGTGCCCCAGATCGCACGCTTGCGGGCCAGCGCACGGTTGGCCTTGTAGAAGCGTTCGGCCAGCAGCTTGTAGCGATCAATCAGGAAACGGTTGAGGTTGAATATCTTCACCTCCTTGGCCGTCTCCACGCTGGCGCCGACCTGGCGCAGGTAGTCAAGCTGGCGGCGCTCCGGCGTCCAGCTGAAGTTGAGCGAGTAGCCCAGGGTGTTGAAGTGCGATTCGCCGATAAAGGCCGGGACCAGGGCAATCGCCAGCAGCACGATCAACCAGGGGGCGTAGACGATCAGGCCGGCGGCGAAGCTGATGACGGTGATGGTGTCCTGCACCTGGCCGAACAGCTGGCTCATCAGGCTCATGCGGCCCATGGTCTGGCGGCGTGCACGGTCCAGCTTGTCCTGCAGGTCGGGGTCCTCGAAATCCTCCAGGTCGAGCTCGGCGGCGTGCTCCATCAGCCGCACGCTGGTGGCGTTGGTGAACAGCTCGGACAGCAGCGAATCGGCGTAGTTGATCAGTCGGCCAAGCAGGTCCGAGCCGATCGCGATGGCCAACTCCAGCAACAGCAACTCAAGCAGGAGATTGAGATGGCCGCTGGAGAACGCCTCTGCCAGCGGCGGCATCGGACCAGCACCAGCCAGGCGCACCGCTTCATCGATGATCAGCTTGCCCACGTACAGCATCGCCACCGGCATCAACGCGCGGACCAGTCGCAGGCCGAGGCTGGCGAGTGTCAGCCAGCGGCTGGTCTGCCACACCTGTCGCAGGAAGGGCGGCAGGTTGCGCATCGCATCGACGCGCTCGCGGAAGCTGGGTTTCTTGGTGGGAGCGGGCTCGGGGTGGGGCATGGGGGACTCAAGCGGCGAGGTGCGGGTTCAGGTTACCTGCAATGTGTTGGGCCCGCTGCCTCAAGGTGCTCAACCGTCCTTGCCAAGGTCGATATCGCCCACCTGGGCATCGTCGCGACCGTCCGGGTTGTCACGGACAGCCTCGCCTGCACTACCGAACGATCGCTTGCCGTTGTCGACATTGAGATGGCTGACCACGTTGCGCACGCCTTCGATGGCGGCGATGACCGCTTCAACCTTGTGCTTGACCTCGGTGCTGGGTACGTCGCCGGACAAGGTCACCTGGCCATCCTTGACCTGGACCAGTACCTGCGAGGTCTGTGCCTGCTGGCCAAGGGTGTGGACGACTTCATCGCCGATCAGGGTGTCGGAGCGTTCTGCGGCCATGGTTGGGTCCTTTTGATGCGGGACTTCCACGATGGCGGATGGGGTGTGAGTTTGTTGTTACTTGGGAGGCTTTGCTTCGCTCCCTCCCTTTGCCGAAGGCAAGGGGAGGGTCGGGGAGGGGGGCTTTGGCTTTGGCTCGTGCTTCTGCTTGTGCCGTCATTCCCGCCTTCGCGGGAATGACGATATAAAAACGGGGGGCGAAAATCCCCCAAGCCCACACCGCTTACTTCAAGTCCGCGGCCCTTCCGGCGGCGGTGGCTCCGACGACTGCAAGGCCACCGGCAGGTGCCAACCGAAATGCATCGCCATCATCCGCAAACCAAAGCACAAGCCAGCGCCAACCAAGGCACAGGGCAGCGGCGGCAATCCCAGCCAGTAACCCACCGCAACCACCGCAGCACCCGCCAACGCAGCAACCGCATACAACTCGGCCTGCAGCACCAGCGGCACCTGCGCCAGCAGTACATCACGGGCAATGCCGCCGCCAATGCCGGTCAACATGCCCAAGGCAGCCGCCATCGGCGGATCAATCCCATACGCCAATGCCTTCTGCGTACCGGCTACGGCAAACAGCGCCAGTCCCATCGCATCAAACATGCGCACCGGGTACTGCATACGCTCGATCAAGGGCGCCCAGAAGAAGGTGACGATGCCTGCAGCCAGGGTGATGGCTGGGTAGCGCCAATCACTGATCGCCGCCACCGGGGTAGCGCCGATCAGCAGGTCGCGGGTGATGCCGCCGGCCAGTGCCGCCGCGAACGACAGCACCAGCACGCCGAAGATATCCAGCCGCCGGCGCACGCCCATCGTTGCCCCGGACAGGGCGAAGACGAAGGTGCCGATGAGGTCGAGGATCAGTACAAGGGTTCCCATGCGCCGTATTGTGCGGTGTGGCGCCGGTTGCGGCCATCAGCCCGGTCTGGATTGATGGCCTTGGGTTGTTCAAACGATCAAGGCAGCGGCGGCAGCAGGCTGGCTCCAAGCCGGTTCCAGGCGTTGATCACCGCCACGGCCATGCTCAGGTCGCTGATGCCCTTGTCGTCGAAATGCGGCCTCAACGCGTCAAAGGCCGCCTGCGAGGGCGCGCCATCCGGCAGCCGGGTCATTGCCTCGGCCCAGCCCAGCGCGGCGCGCTCGCGCTCATCGAAGAAGCGGCTCTCGTGCCAGGCAGGCAGCGTGTCGAGCTTGCGTGGTTCGATGCCGGCCTTGCGCAGTGCGGTGGCATGCATGTCCATGCAGTAACCGCAGCCGTTGATCTGCGATACGCGCAGGAACACCAGCTCCTGCAGCTCGTGCTCAATGGAACTGTCATGCACGGCCTTGCTGGTGGCCAGCAGGCCCTTGAAGGCATCGGCGGCGAGGCGGGTGTAGGGCACGCGGGGGAAGGTGGTAGCGGACATCAGGTTTCTCCAGACGGCCACGATGGCCGTCTTTCGTTACAAGGACGCAGCAGCGGCTTCGTGCGTGACAAGTGGGGGCAACTTTTCTGGATTGAGCACGCTGTAAAGGGCGGCGATGCGCCCATCCACCACTTCGATGGTGGTGAATGAGGCCAGCCTGCCTTCGGCGAAGCGCAGGATTGCCAGCTCGCCGTTGACGTAGCCAAGTTGGGCGGGCAGGGCAGCGCCGCGGCGGGCGATGGCCCAGTACAGGCGGCCGATGCGCTCGGCGCCCCGCAGTGGGCGGATGGCAGCGGTGACGATGCCGCCACCGTCGGAGAACTGGGCGGCATTGGCATGCAGCAGGGCCTGGATGGCGGGGCTGTCACCACGCTGGGCCGCTTCCATGAAGCGCTGCAGCAGCTGCCTATGCTGTGCCGGCGCCGGCTGGAAGCGTGGTGCACCGGCCTGCAGGCGCTGCTTGGCCCGACGCACCAGTTGCCGGCAGTTGGCCTCGCTGTGGCCAAGCAGGCTGCCGATCTGGCAGTAGTCGTGGTCGAAGGCTTCTTTCAGCAGGAAAGCGGCGCGCTCGTCCGGGCTCAGTTGCTCCAGCAGGGTCAGGAAGGCGACGGAGACTTCATTGGCGACGGCATGGATCTGTGCAGGGTCGGTCGCGGTGTCGGGCGACAGTTCGACCTGCAATGGTTCCGGCAGCCACGGGCCGGGGTAGTGCTGGCGCTCTCGCTTGGCCGCGCGCAGGCGGTCCAGGCTGAGTCGGGTGGTGGCGGTGACCAGCCAGGCCTCGGCGTCGCGGATGTCGGCGGTGTCGCTGCCCGCTAAGCGCAGCCAGGCGTCCTGCAACACGTCCTCGGCATCTGCACGGCTGCCCAGCATGCGGTAGGCCAGTGCCAGCAGGCGCGGGCGATGGGTCTGGAAGATGGATTCGGCGTTCATGGAGGCAGGACGGCGCAGGGCGGGCTGGCGTGACAGCGCCACTTTGCCTGAACCAAAGCCTGGCTGTAGTTGAGGTTGTGGGAGAGGCGTCAGCCGCGAAGCTGAAGATCTGTCCGTTCACCGGCTTCGCGGGAGTCCCGCCGCCAACCAAACCCACAAAGGGGCGGGCAACGCCCCGGCCAAGGGGTAAATAGTGGGCGGTTACCCCCCCCCGCCAACCCCAGACCGGAACCCCGGACCAAGAGCAAGGC
>NZ_JBXFWF010000118.1:0-5518 GCF_056854515.1 Stenotrophomonas sp. STEN063 | reverse complement strand
CGCTGACCTTCCTGGTGGTGGTGGCAACGCTGCCGGCGATTGCGGGCTTTGTCGGCGTCACGGTCGATCCGCTGCTGCTCATCGCCCTGCTGGTGTGCCTGATCCCGACCACCATCGGCGGCCTGCTGCCGGCCATCGGCATTGCCGGCATGAACCGTGCGCTGTCGGCCAACGTGCTGGCCAAATCCGGCAAGGCCGTGGAAGTAGCCGGCGACGTCGACGTGCTGTTGCTGGACAAGACCGGCACCATCACCTACGGCGACCGTCAGGCCACGCACTTCCATCCGCTGGCCGGCATTGATGCTGCACAACTGCGTGAAGCATCGCTGCTGTCGTCGCTGGCCGACCCGACCCCGGAAGGCAAATCCATCGTGCGCTTGGCACGCCAGCAGGGTTGCACCACCGCCGAGCCGGACCACGTTCATGCGGCTCCCTCCGCAAAAGCCCGCACATCCATGTGCGGGGTCCTGAACTATCTGCCCTTCACCGCACAAACCCGCATGTCCGGCGTTGACCTGGACAACGGCCGCAGCATCCGCAAGGGCGCTGCCGATGCCATCACCGCGCATGTACTGGCCTTGGGCGGCAGCGTGCCGAACGAGCTGCAGGCGCGGGTGGATCAGGTTGCCCGTGGCGGTGCTACGCCGCTGGTGGTCAGCGAAGGAAAGCACGTACTCGGCGTGGTGGAGCTGGCCGACGTGGTCAAGCACGGCATGCGTGAGAAGTTCGCGCAGCTGCGGGCGATGGGTATCCGCACGGTGATGATCACCGGCGACAACCCGCTCACCGCCGCCGCCATCGCCGCCGAAGCCGGCGTTGATGACTACATCGCGCAGGCCCGGCCGGAAGACAAGCTGGCGCGCATCCGTGCCGAGCAGGCCGGTGGCCGTTTGGTCGCCATGGTCGGTGACGGCACCAACGATGCACCAGCACTTGCCCAGGCCGATATTGGCCTGGCAATGAACTCCGGCACGCAGGCGGCCAAGGAAGCCGGCAACATGGTCGATCTGGATTCGGATCCGGCCAAGCTGCTGGCCGTGGTGGAAGTCGGCAAGCAGCAGCTGATCACCCGCGGTGCGCTGACCACCTTCTCGCTGGCCAACGACGTCTCCAAGTACTTCGCGATCCTGCCGGCGCTATTCGCCGCCAGCATTCCGTCGATGGCGGCCTTGAACGTGATGCAGCTGTCGAGCCCGCGCAATGCGGTGCTGGCAGCGCTGATCTTCAATGCCTTGGTGATCCCGGCCCTGATTCCGCTGGCCCTGCGCGGCGTGCGCTTCCGTCCGGCCACCGCCACCGCGCTGCTGCGCCGGAACATGCTGGTGTACGGCCTGGGCGGCGTGCTGCTGCCGTTTGCGGCCATCAAGGCCATCGACCTCCTTCTTGTCCTGGTATTTGGCGCATGAACACCTCCAACACTTCCTCCCGTCGTGCCGGCAACCCGCTGTGGTGGCCGGCCATTGGCCTGTCCTTGTTCGGCCTGCTTGGCACCGGCCTGGTCTATGCAGTGTTGGCGACCGGCGTCTCCGGCGCGTTGTTTCCGGCGCAGGCTGATGGCAGCCTGATCCGCGATACCGACGGACAGGTGCGTGGCTCGCTGTATCTGGCGCAGCCGTTCGCTGGCAATGGCTACTTCCAGACGCGTCCTTCGGCGGCCAACTACGATCCGATGGCCGCGGCCGGCAGCAATATGGCGCGCAGCAATCCGGACCTGGTCAAGCGGGTCAGCGAAGCCACTGCTGCCGCCGCAGCGCGCGAGAAGATCGATCCGGCCACCGTGCCGGGCGATCTGGTCACGCAGTCGGCCAGCGGCTTGGATCCGGAGCTGTCGCCTGCTGCCGTACAGGTGCAGGTGGCGCGTGTGGCCGCTGCACGTGGTTTGCCGCTGGCACAGGTGCAGGCGTTGGTTGATGCACAACTGCAGGACCGCCAATGGGGCGTGTTCGGGCAGCCACGGATCAACGTGATTGCCCTCAACCGGGCGCTGGATCAGGCCGCGCATGCGCCGTGATGCGGGGCGCACCTGCAACAGCGCACAATCGTCGCCATGAACGACTCCCGTAGCCGCCAGGCCGATGCCTTGGCCGAGGCCCTGCAACGCGACGCCGGCGGCAAGCTGACCGTGTTCCTCGGCGCCGCACCGGGCGTGGGCAAGACTTTCAGCATGCTCACCCGCGCCCAGGAACAGCTGCGGCGTGGGGTGGATGTCGTTGCGGCCGTGGTTGAAACCCATGGCCGCAACGACACCGCCGCCTTGCTCGACGGCCTGCCGCGCATTGCAATGTGCGCGGTGGAGTACCACGGCCATCAGCTGCAGGAAATGGATCTGGATGCGGTGCTGGCACGCAAGCCGGCGCTGGTGCTGGTCGATGAGCTGGCCCATCGCAATGCTCCCGGCAGCCGCCACGAACGGCGCTGGCAGGACGTGATGGAACTGCTCGATGCCGGCATCGACGTATGGACCACGATCAACATCCAGCACCTGGAAAGCCTCAACGATGTGGTTATGCGCATCACCGGCGTGCGCGTCAGCGAGACCGTACCCGATGTCGTGTTCGATCGTTTGCATGACATCGTGCT
Source organism: Stenotrophomonas sp. STEN063 (assembly GCF_056854515.1). Taxonomy (NCBI): domain Bacteria; kingdom Pseudomonadati; phylum Pseudomonadota; class Gammaproteobacteria; order Lysobacterales; family Lysobacteraceae; genus Stenotrophomonas; species Stenotrophomonas sp. STEN063. The sequence continues at coordinate 2,938 of NZ_JBXFWF010000118.1, read as the reverse complement.
GGTCGACCTGCCACCGCGCGAGCTGATCGAGCGCCTGCAGCAGGGCAAGGTCTATGTGCCCGAGCAGGCCGCGCAGGCATTGCAGGCCTTCTTCTCGCCGGCCAACCTCACCGCCTTGCGCGAACTGGCGATGCAGGAAGCCGCCGATCGCGTCGACAGCAGCCTGCGCGAGACCCGCGCCGCACGCGGCGAAGGCAATCTGCCGTTGCGCCGCCGCGTTGTGGTCGCCATCGACGGCAGCGGCCAGAGCGAATACCTGGTACGGGTGGCACGACGCATCGCCGAGCGCCGCGATGCACCGTGGACCGTGGTGACCGTGCAGCACCGCCGCCACGACGAGGCCACCCGCCGCGAGATCGACGATGCGTTCGCACTGGCGCGGCGTCTGGGCGGCGATGCCGAGCTGCTGCACGGGCCGGGCATTGCCGATGCGCTGCTCGACTACGCCGCGCACAACGCGGTGTCGTCGCTGGTGCTGGGCCGCACCCGCGAGCGGCCGCTGGCGCGACTGTTCAACCAGACCTTGACCCAGCAGCTGATCCAGCGCGGCGCGCACTACGAAATCACCATCATAAGCACGCCGCAGGCACGCGCCAACGCGCGTCGCTTCGGCCTGTCGCTGGCCCCGGACAGCTGGGGAAAGGATGCGATGACCGCGGTATTGGCCACCGCCGGCGCCTGCCTGGCCGCATGGCTGGGCGAACACTGGATAGGCCTGAGCGATCTGGCGATGGTGTTCATCGTCGCGGTGGTGCTGGTGGCCGCGCGCACCCGCATGAGCGCGGCGGTGCTGGCGGCGACGCTGTGCTTCCTCGCCTACAACTTCTTCTTCATCGCACCACGCTTCACCTTTGCGATCAGCGCGCGGCAAGGCGTGATCACCGTCTTCCTGTTCCTGGCCGCCGCGTTGGTTGCCGGCCGCTTGGCATCGCGCCTGCGCATGCAGGTGGTGGCGCTGCGTGCGGCCAATCGCCATGCCAATGTGCGGCAGACGCTGGGGCGGCAGTTGGTTGGCGCCACTGACAACGCCCAGGTTGCGCATGCTGGCCGCGTGGCCCTGGAGCAGGCACTGGATGCACCGGCTTGGGTGCGGCTGGGCGATGACACCAGCACCAGTGGCACGGCAGCACCGGGCGATACCGATCTGGCTGCCGCCGATTGGGCGCTGCGGCATGGGCAAGCTGCCGGCCGCTTCACCGACACGCTGGCCGGTGCCGGCTGGTGGTTCCTGCCGTTGCTTGACGGCGAAGCGCACGCAATCGGCGTGGCCGGGCTGCGCTTCGATCATCAACATCCACGGCTGGCCCCGGAACAGCGCCAGCTGGTGGAAGCGATGGCCGACGACATCGCCCAGGCCGCATTGCGCACACGGCTGGTCGCCGATCTGGAAACCGCGCACCTGCACAACGAAACCGAGCGCCTGCGCTCGGCCCTGTTGTCCTCGGTCTCGCACGACCTGCGCTCGCCGCTGGCAGCGATGATCGGCTCGGCCGACAGCCTGTCCAACTACGCCGATGCGATGGATGCCAACGACCGCCGCGCCCTGCTCGACACCATCGTGGTCGAGGGCGAGCGGCTGGACCGCTACATCCAGAACCTGCTCGACATGACCCGGCTCGGCCACGACGGGCTGAAGCTCAACCGTGACTGGATCGGCGTGGACGAGCTGATCGGCTCGGCCGCGCGACGCCTGCAGCGCTACCAACCAGACGTGCGCCTGCAGCTGGATATTCCAGCCGACATGGCACCGATCTGGGTGCACCCGGCGCTGGTCGAGCAGGCAGTGTTCAACGTGATGGAGAACGCCGCCAAGTTCTCGCCGCCCGGCGTGCCGGTGGAAGTGCGCGCGCGACAGCAGGCCAACGAGCTGCGTATCGAGGTGATCGACGCCGGCCCGGGCATTCCCGACGCCGAACGTTCGCGCATCTTCGACATGTTCTACAGCGTGGAGCGTGGCGACCGCGGCCGCCAGGGCACCGGCCTGGGCCTGACCATCTGCCAGGGCATGATCGGCGCGCACGGTGGCAGCGTCGAAGCGCTGCCGGGACGCGGCGGACGCGGTACCCTGATCCGCATGACCCTGCCCCTGCTCCAGCCGCACCCCGAGAGCCCGCGCGATGATGGCTGAAGCGCCGGCCATTCCGCCGCCGCGCGTGCTGGTGGTCGATGACGAAGTGCAGATCCGGCGCTTTCTGGATATTTCGCTGCGCGCGCAGGGCTATGCGGTGAGCCAGGCCGCCAACGGCGCCGAGGGCCTGCAGCGGCTGGCCGAGGACGGCGCCGATCTGGTGGTGCTGGATATCGGCCTGCCCGACATGGAAGGCCACGACGTGCTGGCCGAGTTACGGCAATGGAGCCAGGTGCCGGTGATCATGCTCAGCGTGCGCGCCGGCGAAGCGGAGAAGGTGCGCGCCCTGGACAACGGCGCCAATGACTACGTGACCAAGCCGTTCGGCACCCAGGAGTTGATGGCCCGGGTGCGTGCCTTGCTGCGTAGTCGCAGCACCGACAGCGAAGGCCAGGTGCCGGTGTTCGATGACGGCCGCCTGCATATCGACCTGTCGCGCCGCGATGTGCGCGTGGATGGCGAAGCGATTGCACTGACCCGCAAGGAATACGCACTGCTGGCCTTGCTGTTGCGCAGTGCCGGGCGGGTGGTGACCCAGCCGCAGATCCTGCAGGAGATCTGGGGGCCGACGCATCGGCATGACACCCACTACCTGCGCATCCTGGTGGGCCGGCTGCGGCACAAGCTGGGCGATTCGGCGCTGGAGTCGCGTTATCTGTTCACCGAGCCGGGCGTTGGTCTGCGGTTTGGTGGTGCGTGATCAGCACGGCTTGTAGGAGCGGCGTCAGCCCCGAAGCTGGTGAAAAAACACGCGTTCCTTGATCAGAATTTTCTGTATTCGGAAGCCACTGTGGCGTTCGCGGCCGCCCC
>NZ_JBXFWF010000117.1:0-5607 GCF_056854515.1 Stenotrophomonas sp. STEN063 | reverse complement strand
ATGCTCGGCAGGGGGCGTTACCGGGAAAGCTTCTGCCGAGCATGGCTCGGCACTACAGTCGTTCTTGCGGGGTTGGCTCGGCACGGATCATCAGCAACGGCAAACCCGTCTCCGGCTGCACCTGTTGCTGGGTTTCCAGGCCTTCCAGTGACTGCTTGAGTGCGTCCAGTGCAGGATCGACGCCACGCAATGGCCGCCACATGCCAAACAGCTTCAGGTGGCGCTGGTAGCGCAGTGTCTGTGCGCTGCCCAGCCATACCGGCGCCTGCCCGGGTTGCAGGCGTGCAGAGGATGGCCACAAACGCAGTGCATAGACCTCATCCGGGCGTTCGCCGGGACGCAGCATCAGTAGCGCCTCGACATTGGTGTCCAGCGTGGCAGGCAACACCGGTACCTGCTGTGGCGTGGCTTTCATGTCCAGCATCATCAGTGCTTGTTGCCAGCCGGCCTGCGGCTGCAGGGTCCAGCCGTTGCGTTCCAACTGCTGCTGCAGGGCCGGCAAGGGACCGGCAACCTGCACATCCAACGGCCAGCGCTGGTCGTCATCGAAATCATTGCGACGTGCGGGAAGCTCACGCCAGCCCTGCTGCCACCAATGCGACGCGTCCATCAGTGTGGTCGCGGCGGCCGCCGGTTCGAACTTGGCCAGCTTGGCTGGCACGTTGCGTGGCGCATACCAGAGCCCGGCCACCAGGAACGCGCCATAGAACAGCCATGTCACTGGCTTGACCCAGAACGAGCGGTTGAAGCGGCGGCGATAGGCCACGCCCAGCACCAGCAGCCAGAACACGCCGAACAGCATGCCGCCGATCACGTCGCTGAGCCAATGCGCGCCCAGGTAGATGCGGGCAAAGCCAATCACCGTGACCACCGCGCCGGACAGCAGGTACGGCCAGACGCGGGTGCGCCCCGGCAGCTCGCGGCCGATCAGCACGGCAAAGAAGCCGAAGGTGATGGTGGCCATGGTCACCGCCACCGACGGGAAGCCAAAGCCGCTGCTGGCAGCCGGTGGCCGCACCACGTCGACGGTGGCACCCAGCAGCTTGGTCAGCGCCAGGCCGAAGGCCAATGCTGCCAGCCAGTGGAGGACCGCCATCCAGCGCCGCCGCCAGGCCAGGTAGCCCATGCCTGCAGCGATGGCGGGCAACAGCACCTGCCAGTCGCCCAGCGAGGCCAGTGCGGCCATCGGGTAGTCGGCCAGCGGGTTGCGCAGGGCCAGCATCAAGCGGTGCACGGCCAGGTCCAGGGCCAGCGGTTCGCCGTGGCCGACCACCACCATCAGCAGTGCAAACCAGCCCCAGCCCAGCACCAGCAGCATCAGCGCCAGCATCGCCAGCGGTACCGATTCGCGGCGCTTGGGGTCGAACAAGTCACTCAAGGAGTGGCCGATGAAGCGCGGGTGGCGGTGCGACCAGGCCAGCAGGCGGGCCAGCCAACCGTCCATGCGTGTCGCCGACCAGCGGTAGCCGTACAGCACGATGGCCCAGACCAGGCCCAGCAGGGCGCCCAATAGAGCGACCACCAGGAACAGCCGTCCGGCCACCGCCGCGACGGCGTCATAGGCCTGTCCAAGCGCCCAGCCGGGCAGCAGGAACAGGATGGCCCAGGACAGGCAGGCCAGACCGCTGGCCTTGAGATAGCTGACGAAACGCATGTTGGCCATGCCGGCGATGGCCGGAACAAATGGCCGGATCGCACCGACATAGCGGGCGATCAGGATGCTCTTGAACGCATTGCGGCGGAACATGACTTCGCCACGGTCCAGCAGCTGTGGATAACGGCTGAACGGCCATACGCCGCGCAGGCGGTCACCCCAACGGCGCCCCACCCAATAGCTCAAGCCGTCGCCGGCAAAGGCGCCCAAGGTGGCGCATATCACCGCATAGGGGCCGGACAACTCGCCCATGCCGATCAATACACCTACCGCGATCATCAGCGGCAAAGCCGGCACGATGGCGCCGAGGATGATCACGGCATCGCAGAAGGCGATGGCGAAGATCGCCAGGCCAGCAAGGACGGGGTTGGCGGCGATCCACGCAAGCGTGGCGTCGATCCAGGAAGAATTCATCAGCGGATTATAAAGGGAAGCCCGAGTCAGACCGATGGCAGCGGCAGAGGTTCAGTGGATCGCAGGTGTGGTCGTTCACCTGCGATGTCGCTCAGTGAAAGGCGCGCGAGCGGCTAGAATGTTGCAATGACTGACTCTGCGCCCGCACCCGTCACCGCGCTGAAGGCTGACAGCTTCGGACAAATCCTGTTGATGGAAAGCCCGCAAGGGCGCTTCGTGCGCCGCGACCTGGGGGCGACGCCCTTGTGGTTGCGCCTGCCGGCCTGGTGGCTGGCGCGGCGGGAAGCGCGTGCGCTGGCCAAGCTCGACGGCATGGAGGCGACGCCGCGACTGTTGGCCTGGGATGGACATTGGTTGGACCGCAGCTACATGGAAGGCGCGGCCATGTACCAGCGCCCGCCACATGGCGATCTGGCGTATTTCCGTGCCGCGCGGCGCCTGCTGCAACGCGTGCACCGGCATGGCATCGCCCACAACGACCTGGCCAAGGAAGCGAACTGGCTGGTGCGCGAGGACGGTTCCCCGGCGCTGATCGATTTCCAGCTGGCGGTGTGCGGCAACCCGCGTTCGCGCTGGATGCGACTGTTGGCCCGCGAAGACCTGCGCCACCTGCTCAAGCACAAACGCATGTACTGCCGGCAGGCGCTGACCCCGGTGGAGCTGCGCCTGCTCAAGCGGCATTCGTGGATCCGTGAGCTATGGTTTGCCACCGGGAAGCCGGTCTACCGCTTCGTCACCCGCCGCATCCTGCATTGGGAAGACAACGAAGGTCAGGGGCCCAAACCTTGAGCGTCGCCGTGCGGGCGCGCGAGGTGGACATAGCTGTGGGCGCCTTGCTGCACCCACAACTGCCGGGAAGTCATTTTGCGCATGCCGCAAGGATAGCCCTGGCACGGCGGCCGGAAAGCGCGGTACAGGCCTATCTGGATATCGCCCGGCAGGTGCCGGCCTGGTTTGATGGCCTGATGCGACTGCGTAATGCCGGCATGCGGTTGCTGGGAATGAAGCATCTGGGCGCGATCCGCAGCGTGCCGGTGCATGCACCGGAAGGGTTGGCGGTTGGCGACAGGCTCGGGATATTCACTGTGCGGGCGCTGACGGCCGATGGCGTGGTACTGGGCGACAGCGACCGTCATCTGCGCGTCGAGCTGTCGGTAGAGCTTGGCCCCGGCGATGACAGCTGCCAGCTGCAGGTGAGCACAGTGGTTCACCTGCACCGGCCGTTTGGGCGTCTGTACATGTTGCCGGTAGCGCCGTTGCACCGGGTCATCGTGCCGCGTTTGCTGGAGCGCTATGCGCGGCGCAGGGTAGCGCCCGGACATGATCTGACTGGGTAGTTGGCTGGGCAAACGCGGCTGATGTGATCCGGCAGGTACCCCGATGCGATCCGAAAATGTCCGATTGCAGGTCGCGTCCTGAGTGGAATGCAGTTGGGAAGCATCACCAGTGCATTGCGCAAATGCCGCAGTTTGATGGACGCTTTGGTGGAATGAGCGATTCAGTGCGTAGGGTTGTTAGCGATAGGGTTGGACACAACAAGCAGCAAGGTGGCCAGCGGGCCGAGCAGCAGCGAAAGGAGGAACCAGTTCATCCCGCCACGTCCTTTGGATTGGGCCAGGCCGGCATTGATCAGCGCCAGCGTGCCCCAGCCGACCACGTACTCCTTGCTTTCCTGCATTGGCTACTTCCATGTGGCCTTGCGGGCCATTTGATTGGGAGCGCTCAGCGTAACTCCAACAGCTGCTTGCCGACAAAGCGGCGTTGCGCATCGAAGTCATATCCAAGCGAAACATGGCCATCATCGGCGCAGGCGTGGCAGCTGCGCAGTGGCGTGGTGTAGCGCAGGCGTACGCCGCCATCGGGCAGGGCCTGCGTGCCGGCGGCAAGCGCCGGAGCAAACGGGCCGGAGTCAGGGTGCTTGGCGCTGAACGCCTTGTAGGCATCGGAGGCGCGCGTGGTGTCATCGAGCACGTCCTCATCCACGTCGATGGCCAGGCCGTTGGCATCCACCAGCCAGGTGCCCTGATTGGTATTTGCGCGGAAGGGGAACTCCAGCGTGGCCACGCCGATGCCTTCGACGTTCTGCCATGCGGTGACATAGCCAGGCTTGCCCTGCGCTGACAAGGTGCTGGCAGCCGTCAGTGCGGCGGCAGACGCACCGCTGCTACGCATCATCTGCAGCAGGCAGTTGTCGGCGGCGGTGTCGGTGCGACAGGACTCGATCGACCCCGTCCATACGGCATTGGGACCAATGCGGGCAGTCTGTTCGCCCAGGCCGGTGGTCTGTGCGGTGACATCCTTGGCCGCCGCCGGTACTTCGGCAGGGAGGGGCGGCTTCTGGCAGGCACCAAGGCCAAGGGCGAGCAGCAGCGGAGCAGCGAGGTGGAGTGTCTTCATCGGGAGTCCTTGCGCGATATCTCACCAGTATCGGCAAGTCATATGAACCCTGAGTGTCGAAGTCCGGGCAAACCGCGGGACTGTGCGTGAGTGCCGGTATCGGCATAATGCGGATTGCTTTCTTACCGGTCCCGGAGTGCGCATGAGCAGCTTGCAAGGCAAGACCCTTTTCATCACCGGTGCCTCGCGCGGCATCGGTCTGGCCATCGCGCTGCGCGCCGCGCGCGACGGTGCCAACGTTGCCATCGCCGCCAAGTCGGCGGTCGCCAATCCCAAGCTGCCGGGCACCATCCACACCGCTGCCGAGGCCGTCAGGGCCGCAGGTGGCCAGGGTCTGGCGCTGAAGTGCGACATCCGCGAAGAAGACCAGGTCAATGCGGCGGTGGCTGCTACCGTGGACACCTTTGGTGGCATCGACATCCTGGTCAACAACGCCTCGGCGATCTGGCTGCGCGGCACCCTGGATACGCCGATGAAGCGCTTCGACCTGATGCAGCAGGTCAATTCGCGCGGCAGCTTCCTGTGCGCGCAAGCCTGCCTGCCGCACCTACTGCAGGCGCCGAACCCGCACATCCTGACCCTGGCGCCGCCGCCCAGCCTCGACCCGAAGTGGTGGGGTCCGCATACCGGCTACACCCTGGCCAAGATGGGCATGAGCTTCGTCACCCTGGGCCTGGCGGCTGAGTTTGGTCGCCAGGGCGTTGCGGTCAATGCCTTGTGGCCGCGCACAGTGATTGCCACCGACGCGATCAACATGATTCCGGGTGTGGATGTGGCGGGCTGCCGCAAGCCGGAGATCATGGCCGATGCCGCACACGCGGTGCTGACCCGGACCGCGGCTGGTTTCAGTGGCCAGTTCCTGTTGGACGACGAGGTGCTGGCGGAGGCGGGCATCACCGACCTGTCGGGTTATGCGATGGACCCGACGCGCCCGTTGATGCCGGATCTGTTTCTCTGATCGCCTTCGTTGCGCCGAAGGCGCGAGGCGCCCGGTAGTGCCGAGCCATGCTCGGCAGGGGCTTTACCGGCAAAGCCTCACCCGTAGTGCCGCGCCCTGGTCGGGCGAGGGATTTCCGAAAAGGCACCAGCCGCGCAATGCTCGGTAAATCCCCCGCAAGACCCATAAAATGTCGAGGTTCTAC
>NZ_JBXFWF010000116.1:0-5666 GCF_056854515.1 Stenotrophomonas sp. STEN063 | reverse complement strand
GGGCAAAGCCCCCCCCCCTCCAGGGTCATTGCGGGGCCCTATTCTAGTTGGGACTCAAAACCGGGGGCCCTCGCGGGGTTCCGCCCCAAACCCCCCCCGGCACCCCGGTTTTGACTTGGCTTTTGATCTCGAATCAGGCTGCAGTTACGTGCAGGCGAACATCCACATTGCCGCGCGTGGCGTTCGAGTACGGGCAGATCTTGTGCGCGGCTTCGACCAGACGCTGGGCGTCGGCTTGTTCCAGGCCCTTCACTTCAACGTGCAGGTCGATGTCCAGTGCGTAGCCGCCTTCGGCGGTCTGGCCGATGCCGACTTCCACCGAGGTGGCGGTGCCGGTGGGCTGCAGCTGCAGCTGCTTGGCGGCGACCGGCAAGGCGTTGTCGAAACAGGCCGCGTAGCCGAGGGCGAACAGCTGCTCGGGGTTTGCACCGGCCTTGCCGGAACCCGGCAGGGCCAGATCCAGGGCGAGGCTGCCGTCGTCCAGTGCGGTGCGGCCGGCGCGGCCACCGGTGGCGGTGGCGCGGGTTTTGTAGAAGATCTTCATTGCCAATTCCTTGTAAGGGTGCGTTGGGTACGTCTGTGGAATGCAAATTCGAGAGCGTTGTTGATTGCGTGTTTCCCCGGTGCGCTTCGCTTACCCGGGCTACGGGGCTCAGGCCAGTTGTGCGAGCAATGCCTTGGCGACGGCTTCGGAGCTGGCCGGGTTCTGGCCGGTGACGAGGTGGCCGTCGCTGAGCACATAAGGCGCCCAATCCGGGCCCTTGCTGTAGTTGCCGCCGAGGCGGGTGAACTCGTCTTCGATCAGGAAGGGCACCACCGCGCTCAGGCCGACGGCGTCTTCTTCGCTGTTGGAGAAGCCGGTGACCTTGCGGCCAGCCACCAGCGGCTTGCCGTCGGCGGCGCTTGCGGCGATCAGCGCGCCGGGGGCATGGCAGACCAGACCCAGCGGCTTGTTGGCGCGGTCGAAGGTTTCGATCAGGGCAATCGAATCGGCATCGCGGGCCAAATCCCACAGCGGGCCGTGGCCGCCGGGGTAGAACACCGCGTCGAACTTGGCGGCGTCGATCTGCTTCAGCGGCAGCGTGGTGGCCAGCTGCTGCTGGGCATCGCGGTCACTGCGGAAACGGTCGGTGGCCGGGGTCTGTGCATCGGGCTCATCGCTGCGCGGGTCCAGCGGCGGTTGGCCGCCGGCCGGCGATGCGAGGGTGATGGTGGCGCCGGCATCCTTGAACACGTAATACGGTGCGGCGAATTCCTCCAGCCAGAAGCCGGTCTTGTGCCCGGTGTCGCCGAGCTGGTCGTGCGAGGTCAGTACGAACAGAACATTCATGGCAGTGCCTTCAATTGGTGGGGGGGGGGAAAGTGCGACGGTGTTGCCGCACAACAGCAGGTGTTCGGTGGCTTCGCGTGCCTGTTGCAGCGGCAGGCGGTCCTGGCTGAGCTTGGACAGCAGGGCCGCGCCCAACCACATCTGGTACAGCACGCGGGCGACATCCAGTGCGGGCTTGCCGTTCGGCAGCGAGCCGTCGGCGCGGCCTTCTTCGACCAGTGCGGCGATGCGTTGCAGCAGACGCTGCACGCCCTGGTCGAGCACGCGGCGCATGTCCTCGGAAAGGTCGGACACCTCGGCGGCCAGCTTCACCACCAGGCACTCCTCGGCCCAACCCTGCGCCGGATCGGCCGGGTCACGCGCCCAGGCATCCCAGTAGCGCATCAGCCGTTCGCGACCGCTGCCGGGTTCGGCCAGCAGCTGCTCGAGCTTGCACCCGTAGCCGTCTACGTACTGTTGCAACAGCTCGCAGCCGAACACTTCCTTTGACGCGAAGTAGTGATAGAACGAGCCCTTGGGCACGGCGCAGGCCTTGAGGATTTCCTGCAGGCCGAGGGCGGCAAAGCCCTTCTGCAGGACCAGCCGATAGCCGGTGTCCAGGATGTGCTGGCGGGTGGCTTGGGCTTTGGGGGATAAGTTCATGGGGTGGAGCTTACGTCGAATAGACCGGTCGTCTATTAATGGGTGATTACTGACAGACTCTGCCCGGCATACGAGGAACGGCGGAGGAGGCAGGGGAACCGCTTCCCCTTCTCCCGCATGCGGGAGAAGGTGCCCCGAAGGGGCGGATGAGGGGAGCTTTGGCTTTGGCTTCATCGCTCAAAGCCAGGTGCGGATGGTTTCCTGGGAATCCAAGATTGCTACTTCGCTCTGCCCTCACCCCAACCCCTCTCCCGCGGGCGGGAGAGGGGCTCTGGTCATCTTGGGTCTCGGGGAAAGCCCAACTTCGCTCATTTCCTCGCAAGTTCCGCGTATCGCGCAGGCGAACTACTCTTGGCCAGGCTGCTGCGGGTGTCTCCGTGGTTTACCAAGACGGCCGTGAAGCACCGCACCGCAAGCTGCCCCAGCAAAACTCCAAATTTCAAACAAACGATTAAAACACTGCTAATTTCGCCGAACTGGACAGCATTCCCCGCTTCCCTCACACTGCCGCCCTTCCCCGCCGACCCTTGGCACATGGCAAAACTGCTGGTCCTTCACGGCCCCAACCTCAACCTGCTGGGCACCCGCGAGCCCGACGTCTACGGCCACACCACGCTGGCCGAGATCGACGCTGCGCTGGCCGCACAGGCGCAGGCACAGGGGCACCAGAGCGAACACCTGCAGTCCAACGCCGAGCATGTGCTGGTGGACCGGGTGCAGGCTGCGCGTGCCGATGGAACCGCTTTCATCCTGATCAACCCCGCCGCCTTCACCCATACCTCGGTGGCCCTGCGCGATGCGCTGGCCGGGGTGGCGATTCCGTTCATCGAGATCCACCTGTCCAACCCGCATGCGCGCGAGCCCTTCCGCCAGCACAGCTACCTGAGCGACAAGGCCGTCGGCGTGATCTGCGGCTTCGGCGCCGACAGCTACCGCTTTGCGATGGACGCCGCACTGGCGCGCGTGGGAGCGGCTGCGTGAACACGCTGCCGCGATTGCTGACGGGTATGGCCGTGGTGTGCCTGCCGCTGGCGGTTGCCCATGCGCAGAACCTGGACCGCGCCGCCGAAGGCATCGACTGCGCGAACGTCACCAGCACGATGGAGAGCGACCTGTGCGCCTCCGATCGCGCCGCTGAAGCCGATGCGGTCTTGAACACCACGTACAAGCTGGCCCGCCGCCAACTGCAGCAGCAGGCCGCCGATGGCAGCTGCACGCATTGCGGTGCCGCCGAGCAGCAGTTGATTGAAGCGCAGCGCGCCTGGATCCAGCTGCGCGACAAGGATTGCGACGCGGTCTACGCGTTCCACGCTGATGGCACCTCGCGCAATGGCGCGCAGATGCACTGTCTCACCACCCACGCGCAGGACCGCACCCGGCAGCTGCGCGACTTCTACGAACTTTGACCCGGGCGCATCGCGCCTTCTCCTTACTGACTTACTGCAACCAAAGAGGCCCTCATGGATCTGCGCAAAATCAAGAAGCTCATCGACCTGCTGGAAGAGTCGAACCTGGCTGAAATCGAGATCAAGGAAGGCGAAGAATCCGTCCGCCTGTCGCGCAACCCGGTCGGCGGTTTCGTCGCTGCACCGGCACCGGTCTATGCCGCCGCTCCGGCAGCTGCTGCTGCGCCCGCCATGCCGATGAGCGGCCCGACCGAAGCCTCCACCGGCGGCACCGCCAAGCCGGGCAACGCCCTGCCGGAAGGCCACGTGCAGCGCGCGCCGATGGTCGGCACCTTCTATTCCTCTTCCTCGCCGGACAAGCCGGCCTTCGTCAGCGTCGGCCAGACCGTCAAGGCCGGCGAAACCCTGGCCATCATCGAAGCGATGAAGATGTTCAACCCGATCGAGGCCGAAGTGTCCGGCACCGTGGTGGCCATCCTCGGCGAGAACGGCAGCCCGGTTGAATTCGACCAGCCGCTGTTCGTGATTGCCTGAGGCGCCGGCCATGCTGGATAAAGTCGTCATCGCCAACCGGGGTGAAATCGCGCTGCGCATCCTGCGCGCGTGCCACAGCCTCGGCATCCGCACGGTCGCGGTGCATTCCACCGTTGACCGCAATCTCAAGCACGTGGCCATGGCCGACGAGTCGGTCTGTATTGGCCCGGCACCGTCGTCGGAAAGCTACCTCAACATCCCGGCGTTGATCGCCGCGGCCGAGGTCACCGACGCCCAGGCCATCCACCCGGGCTACGGCTTCCTGTCCGAGAACGCCGACTTCGCCGAGCGCGTGGAGCAATCCGGCTTCATCTTCATCGGCCCGCGTGCGGAAACCATCCGCCTGATGGGCGACAAGGTTGAAGCCATCCGCGCGATGAAGGCTGCCGGCGTGCCGTGCGTGCCCGGTTCGGGCGGCCCGCTGGGCGAAGACATCGTCACCAACACCAAGATCGCCCGCGAGATCGGCTACCCGGTCATCATCAAGGCCTCCGGTGGCGGTGGCGGCCGCGGCATGCGCGTGGTGCATGCCGAAGGCGCGTTGAAGGCCTCCATCGAAACCACCAAGTCCGAAGCCAAGGCAGCATTCGGCAACGGTGAGGTCTACATGGAGAAGTACCTGGAAAACCCGCGTCACGTGGAAATCCAGGTACTGGCCGACGGCCAGGGCAACGCCATCCACCTGGGTGAGCGTGACTGCTCGATGCAGCGTCGCCACCAGAAGGTGGTGGAAGAAGCACCGGCACCAGGCATCACCTCCGAACTGCGCGAGCAGATCGGCAAGGTCTGCGTGGAAGCCTGCATCCGCATCGGCTACCGCGGCGCCGGCACTTTCGAGTTCCTGTTCGAAGACGGCAAGTTCTACTTCATCGAAATGAACACCCGCGTGCAGGTGGAACATCCGGTGACCGAGATGGTGACCGGCATCGATCTGGTTGCCGAGCAGCTGCGCATCGCCTCCGGCCAGAAGCTGAGCATCAAGCAGAGCGACGTGGTGCTGCACGGCCACGCGATCGAATGCCGCATCAACGCCGAGGACGCGGAAACCTTCATTCCCAGCCCCGGCCTGATCACCGGCTTCTATCCGCCGGGTGGCCCGGGTGTGCGCGTTGATACGCACATCTACGCTGGCTACAAGGTGCCGCCGAACTACGACTCGATGATCGGCAAGCTGATCGTGCACGGCCCGGACCGCGAAACCGCCATTGCCCGCATGCGGGTGGCGCTGAGCGAGATGGTGGTGGACGGCATCAAGACCAACGTCGCGTTGCAGCAGCGCATCATGCGCGACCAGGGCTTCCAGGCCGGTGGACAGAACATCCACTACCTGGAAAAGCGCCTGGCCGAGCGCAAGACGCGTTCGATCGCGTTGACCTGATTGAAGATGGTTGCCGGGCAACGCCCGGCACCCGCTTCCTGTAGTGCCGAGCCATGCTCGGCATGCAGGCCCAAGGGCGGACCCCTCCCCAACCCTCCCCTTCGCTGCGCGAAAGGGAGGGGGCAAGAATGTAGTGCCGAGCCATGCTCGGCATGCAGGCCCAAGGGCGTACCCCTCCCCAATCCTCCCCTTCGCTACGCGAAAGGGAAGGGGTAGGAATGTAGTGCCGAGCGGTGCTCGGCAGAGGCTTTACCGGTAATGCCCCAGCCCTCACCCCAACCCCTCTCCCGTAAACGGGAGAGGGGCTCGTAGTGGCGCACGAGGCGGGGCCCGTCACCACCAAAACACGCCAAAAAAATCGGGGGACCCCCCCAGT
>NZ_JBXFWF010000115.1:0-5932 GCF_056854515.1 Stenotrophomonas sp. STEN063 | reverse complement strand
ACTCGGCAGGGGCTCTACCGGGAAGGCCTCTGCCGAGCATGGCTCGGCACTACAGGGGTTGGGTGCAGCCAAACAGGTTCAATGCGTCTCGCGGCGGACGTGGCGCACGAAGCGGCGCAGCAGTTGCCGGGCCAGCGGCGCGGCGCTGACCTCGCGGGCGACGCTGCGGGCGCAGCCGCCGTGGCGGGCGATGCAGTCGGCGCGGGCGCGCACATAGCCGCGCATATGGTGGGTGGCGAATTCCGGGTGGAACTGCAGGCCCCAGGCCTGTTCGCCCCAGCGGAAGGCGTGGCAGTTGTCCTGCACCGAGCGGGCCAGCACGGTGGCGCCTTCGGGCGCGCGCAATACCGTCTGCAGGTGGGTGGCGTGGGCTGGGAAGCTGGCCGGCAGGCCGGCGAACAGCGGATCGGCCGAAGCCGGGGCTTCCAGCTCCAGCTGGATGGTGCCGGACTCGCGCCCGGCCGGGTTGTAGGCCACTTCCCCGCCCAAGGCATGCGCCAGCAGCTGGTGGCCGTAGCAGATGCCGAGCAGCGGCATGCCGGCGTGGGCGGCGTCGCGCAGCCAGTCGGCGCTGCGTTCACTCCAATCGGCGCGATCGGTGACGAAGGCGGCCGAGCCGGTGACGATGGTGGCGGCGAAATCGCTACGTTCGGGCAGCTGCTCGCCGTGCTCGACGTTGACCACCACGGTGTCGGCTTCTTCCAGCCCGGCGGCGACGCGGATCCAGTGCGGGAAGCGGCCGTAACGGCGCAGTGTCGGGAATGGTTGCCCGGTTTCAACGATCAAGAACGGCTGGGACTTCATTCCGGCGGCGGCAGTACTGACAGGACTTCCTCGATTGTAGTCAGCCCTGCTGCCACCTTTTCAAGCCCGGTGCGGCGCAGGGTGCGCAGTCCGTCGGCGGCCGCGGCCTTGCTGAATCCGGCCAGATCCATGTCGCGGGTGATCAGGGCGCGCAGTCGCGAACCCAGTGGTAGCAGCTCATACAGGCCGATCCGGCCCATGTAACCGGTGCGCCGGCACTCCAGGCAACCGACCGGCGCATATGCCGTGACCACATCTGGTAATGCTTCATGGGCATGACGTAGTGGTGCCCAATCGGCGTCCGTCAGCGTGTCTGGCGCCTTGCAGTGCGGGCACAGGGTACGCACCAGTCGCTGCGCCAGCACGCCGTTGACGGTGGAGGCGATCAGGTAATGCGGCACACCCAGGTCGAGCAGGCGGGTGATCGCCGAGGGCGCGTCATTGGTGTGCAGCGTGGACAGCACCAGGTGACCGGTCAGCGAGGCCTGCACCGCCATCTGTGCGGTTTCCAGGTCGCGGATTTCGCCGATCATGATGATGTCCGGGTCCTGGCGCAGCAGGGTGCGCACGCCGGAGGCGAAGTCCAGGTCGATGTTGACCTGCACCTGCATCTGGTTGAACTCCGGCGCGATCATTTCGATCGGGTCTTCCACCGTGCAAACGTTCACGTCCGGTGTGGCCAGGCGCTTGAGCGTGGAGTACAGGGTGGTGGTCTTGCCGGAGCCGGTCGGACCGGTGACCAGCACGATGCCGTGCGGGCGCGCCACCAACTCGTTCCAGCCGGCAGCTTCTTCCGGGCTGAAGCCCAGCTGCTCGATGCTCTTGAACGCCGAGTCCGGGTCGAAGATACGCATCACGCACTTCTCGCCGAAGGCGGTGGGCATGGTCGACAGGCGCATTTCCACCTCGCGCCCACCCGGCGAGCGGGTCTTGATGCGGCCGTCCTGCGGGCGCCTGCGCTCGGCCAGGTCCATGCGGCCCAGCACCTTGACCCGGCTGATCACCGCGGTCATCACCGACGGCGGCAGTTCGAACACCTTGTGCAGCACGCCGTCGATGCGGAAGCGCACCCGGCCCTTGTCGCGGCGCGGCTCCATGTGGATGTCGCTGGCACGCTGTTCGTAGGCGTACTGCAGCAACCAGTCGACGATGCTGACCACATGGTGGTCGTCGGCGTTGACGTCACCGGCGCTGCCAAGTTCCACCAACTGCTCGAAACTGGGCGGGGTGATGCCGTTGCTGCTGTCACGGGCGTCGCTGCGCGCGCCGCGCACCGAGCGCGTCACGCCGAAGAACTCCATCGAGTAACGGTGCAGGTCCAGCGGATTGACCAGCACCATGTCGATGCGGCGGCGGGTCAGGTGCTGCAGGTCCGGCACCCAGTCGCGTGCCATCGGCTCGCTGGTGGCCACCAGCACGCGCTCGCTGTCCAGGCCCAGCGGCAGGATGCGGTGGCGGCGCGCATAGGCATGGGAGACCACGGCGGTGGCGCCGGACACGTCCACGCGGGTCGGATCGATACGCAGATAACGGGTATGGGTGCGTGCGGCCAGCCATTCGGTCAGGCGCTCCAGGCCGAGCTCGCCGGCTCCGGTGGCGGCTGCCAGTTTCAGGTTGGCCAGCAGTACCAGCGGGTGCACTTCACTGGCATTGCGCGCGCCCTGGGCAGAGAAGCGGATCCGCTCCTGGTCGTGCGCGGCCACCAGCCCATCGGCCAGCAGGGCGCTGGCGATATTGGAAAACTGCAGCCTTCCCGGGGCGATAGCCACCTGCGGTGACGGTGCCTGAGTGCCTTCCAGAGCCGCGTTCTCCACCCCAAACCCCTTGCTGGCGCGGCCATCGCGCGGTCGGTCGCTATACTAACGCACCCCTTACGTACGGCTCAGGCAGCATGTCCGCGACTCCCCCCGTTTCGATTACCTTCCAGGGACTGATCCAGACCCTCAATGATTTCTGGGCGAAACAGGGCTGTGTCTTGATCCAGCCGCTGGACCTGGAGGTCGGTGCCGGCACCTTCCATCCGGCCACCTTCCTGCGCTCGATCGGCCCGGAAAGCTGGAATGCCGCCTACGTGCAGCCCTCGCGCCGTCCCACCGACGGCCGCTACGGCGAGAACCCCAACCGCCTGCAGCGCTACTACCAGTACCAGGTGGCGATGAAGCCGAGCCCGGACAACATCCAGCAGCTCTACCTGGATTCGCTCAAGGCGCTGGGCATCGACCCGCTGGTGCATGACTTGCGCTTCGTCGAGGACAACTGGGAATCGCCGACCCTGGGCGCCTGGGGCCTGGGCTGGGAAATCTGGCTCAACGGCATGGAAGTCACCCAGTTCACCTACTTCCAGCAGGCCGGTGGCCTGGAGTGCAAGCCGGTGCTGGGCGAAATCACCTACGGCCTGGAGCGGCTCTGCATGTACCTGCAGAACTGCGACAACGTCTACGACCTGATCTGGACCTACGGTCCGGACGGCACCCCGGTCACCTATGGCGATGTCTACCACCAGAACGAGGTGGAGCAGAGCACCTACAACTTCGAGTACGCCGACGTGGAAGAAATGTTCCATCGCTTCGACGCCTGCGAGAAGGAAGCACAGAAGCTGGTGGAAGCCGGCCTGCCGCTCCCGGCCTATGAACAGGTCTGCAAGGCCTCGCATTCGTTCAACCTGCTCGACGCACGCCGCGCCATCTCGGTGACCGAGCGCCAGCGTTACATCCTGCGCGTGCGCGCGCTGGCCCAGGCGGTGGCCAAGCTGTACGAGGCCAAGCGCCTCGAAGCCGTGGCAGCGAAGGAGGTGCAGGCATGAGCATGCAACCGCTGCTGATCGAACTGGGCGTGGAAGAGCTGCCGGTCAAGGCGCTGCCGGGCCTGGCGCAGGCCTTCTTCGATGGCGTGATCGATGGCCTGGCCAAGCGTGGCGTGGCTTTCGAGCGTGGCGATGCCAAGCCGCTGTCGACCCCGCGTCGCCTGGCCGTGCTGTTGCCGGGCGTGGAAACCGAACAGCCCGAGCAGCACTCGGAAGTATTCGGTCCGTACCTGAACATCGCCCTGGACGCCAACGGCGAACCGACCAAGGCGCTGCAGGGCTTTGCCGCCAAGGCCGGCATCGACTGGACCGCGCTGGAGCGCACCACCGATGCCAAGGGCGAGCGTTTCGTGCTGCGTTCGGTGACCCCGGGCGCGCAGACCGCCAGCCTGCTGCCGGAGATCCTGCGCGAAGCCATCGCAGCCATGCCCATCCCCAAGCCGATGCGCTGGGGCAACCACGAATACGCCTTCGCCCGTCCGGTGCATTGGCTGGTGCTGCTGCACGGCAACGACATCGTGCCGGCCGAGCTGCTGGGCCTGACCTCCGACCGCTTCAGCCGTGGCCACCGTTTCATGGCCGACAAGCAGGTGTGGCTGAGCAACCCGGCCGACTACGTTGAATCGCTGAAGGCCGCCAACGTGCTGGTCGACGCCGACGCGCGCCGCGAGCGCATCGTCGCCGAGGTCAATGCCGCTGCCGCACAGGCTGGCGGCGTGGCCCGCATCACCGACGACAACCTGGAGCAGGTGGTCAACCTGGTCGAATGGCCGGCGGCGGTGCTGTGCAGTTTCGAGCGCGAATTCCTGGCCGTGCCGCAGGAAGCGTTGATCGAGACCATGGAGATCAACCAGAAGTTTTTCCCGGTGCTCGATGGCGGCGGCAAGCTGACCGAGAAGTTCATCGGTATTGCCAACATCGAATCCAGGGACGTGGCCGAGGTTTCCAAGGGCTACGAGCGCGTCATTCGTCCGCGCTTCTCCGATGCCAAGTTCTTCTTCGACGAAGACCTCAAGCAGGGTCTGGTCGGCATGGGCGATGGCCTGAAGACCGTCACCTACCAGGCCAAGCTGGGCAGCGTCGCCGACAAGGTGCAGCGCGTCAGCGCGCTGGCGCAGATCATCGCGCCGCAGGTGGGTGCCGATCCGGTGCAGGCCAAGCGTGCCGCCGAGCTGGCCAAGAACGACCTGCAGTCGCGCATGGTCAATGAATTCCCGGAGCTGCAGGGCATTGCTGGCCGTCACTACGCCGTCGCCGGTGGCGAATCACCGTCGGTGGCGCTGGCCATCGACGAGAGCTACCAGCCGCGCTTCGCCGCCGATGACATCGCGTTGTCGCCGCTGGGCAAGGTGCTGGCGATTGCCGAGCGCCTGGACACGCTGGCTGGCGGTTTTGCTGCTGGCCTGAAGCCGACCGGCAACAAGGATCCGTTCGCGCTGCGCCGTAACGCGCTGGGTCTGGCACGCAGCATCATCGAGTCGGGGTTTGATCTGGATATCCGAAATCTCATCTCATTGGCCCGTCACGGTGCCTTAAGTGCTTGTGCGACGAGTGCTGAGAAAGCGATAAGCGAAGCCAAGGGTGAAAAGGACCTTGCTAGCGCAACAAAGGCGAGGGACGAAGCCGTGTTGCTGCGCGACGGAGATCCTACGACCGGGATTGATGAGCTTTACGACTTCATCATCGACCGCCTGAAGGGCTATTACGCCGACAAGGGCGTGCCGGCCACCCACTTCAACGCAGTCGCCGAGCTGCGCGTGGCCTCGCTGTACGACTTCGACCGCCGCATCGATGCCATCGGCACCTTTGCCCAGCTGCCGGAAGCCGAAGCGCTGGCTGCAGCCAACAAGCGCATCCGCAACATCCTGCGCAAGGCCGACGGTGCCATCCCGGCCATGATCGACCCGGCGCTGCTGCGCGAGCCGGCCGAGAGCGAACTGGCCGAAGCCGTCACCGCTGCCATCGACGACACCGGCACCGCGCTGGCGCACAAGGACTATGTGGCCGTGCTCGGCCGCCTGGCCCGGCTGCGCCCGCAGGTCGATGCGTTCTTCGATGCGGTGATGGTGAATGCCGATGACCTGGCCCTGCGCGGCAACCGGCTGGCGCTGCTGCGTACGCTGGGTGACCGCCTCGGCAGCGTGGCCGCGATCGAACACCTGTCCAGCTGATAAGCCTTGGGCACCTGACCGCAACAGGCCCGCGCAAGCGGGCCTGTTGCGTTGTGGGCTCGGCAACCGGCAACCGGTAGTGGGGGGGGGGGGGGGGCGCACGCGGTGCGAGGGGAGAACCAAAGAAAGAAATACACTAGCCACACAGACAGGC
>NZ_JBXFWF010000114.1:0-6535 GCF_056854515.1 Stenotrophomonas sp. STEN063 | reverse complement strand
ATGCTCGGCAGGGGCTTTCCCGGTAAAGCTCCAGCCGAGCATGGCTCGGCACTACAAAAAACCGCTCCATGCCGTCAGTCACTGGCCCGCAGCTCTATTACAGCGCTAAGGTCGGGCCTTTCCCTTCACGGTGAGGCCTCATGACGCTGCGTCCCCTGTCCCTGCTGGTATCCCTGTCGTTGTGCGTTCCACTGGCAGCCTCGGCGGTGGAGTTCAGCCAGGCCGAGCTGAGCAAGGCCAGCGCCTTGCAGCACAAGCTGCTGACCCTGGACTCGCATCTGGATACGCCGGCCAACTTCGGCCGTGCCGACTTCAACATCATGCAGCGCCACGACCACAATGCGCTGTCGCAGGTGGACTACCCGCGCATGGTCGAGGGCGCGCTGGATGGTGGCTTCTTCGCCATCTACACCGACCAGGGCGACCGCAGCCCGGCCGCGCATATCGCCGAGCGCGACCACGGCCTGCAGCGCATGCAGGAAATCCACGAGATGCTGGCCGCCAACCCGGACAAGTTCCAGCTGGCACTGACGGCTGACGATGCTGCAAGGATCAAGGCGGCCGGCAAGCGTGTGGTCTACATCAGCATGGAGAACGGCAGCCCGCTGGTCGCCGACCCGACCTTGCTGAGCTACTACTACAAGGCTGGCCTGCGGCTGATGTCGACGGTGCACTTCGCCAACAACGAGTTCGCCGATTCGGCCACCGATCCCAAGGGCGCCGAATGGAATGGCCTGAGCCCGGCTGGCAAGGCGCTGGTCAACGAGGCGGTGAAGCTGGGCATCGTGATCGACCAGTCGCACGCTTCGGATGCGGTGTTCGACAACCTGATCGAGATGATGCCGGTGCCCTTCATCCTCTCGCACAGCTCGGCCAAGGCGGTGTTCAACCACCCGCGCAACCTGGACGACGCGCGCCTGCGCCAACTGGCGGCCAAAGGCGGCGTGATCCAGGCCAATGCCTACGGCGGTTACCTGGTGGATGAAACCAAGAGCGCCGAGCGCAAGCAGGCCGAGGAGGAACTGGAAAAGCGCCTCGGCGGCTGGGAGAACATGACCATGGCCAAGGGCGTGGAACTGCGCAAGGCAATGGCCGAGCTCGACCAGAAATACCCGCGGCGCAAGGCCACGCTGGATGATTTCTTCCAGCACTTCGGCCACATGCTCGACGTGGTCGGCCCGGATCACGTTGGCATCGGCATGGATTGGGACGGCGGCGGCGGCGTGACCGGCATGGAAGACGCGGCTGACCTGCCCAAGATCACCGCCTGGATGCAGCGTCGTGGTCTGACCGACGCGCAGATCGGCAACATCTGGAGCGGCAACGTGCTGCGGGTGATGCGCCAGGCGCAGGACTACGCGGCGGCGCAGAAGAAGTCTTGATCGCGCGCTGTTGATGCGTGGAATGACGAAGCGGGCTCAGGCCCGCTTTGTTTTTATCCACATGTTGTTGGGGATAAGTGGGTTGTCCACAGGTGGAGTTGAGCCTTGAGGCTTTAGAGCTTTGAAGCAAAGGCACCCCTCCCCAACCCTCCCCTGCGCTACGCGCAAGGGAGGGGGCAGAGCGGCTCCCTCCCTTTGCCGCAGGCAAGGGGAGGGCTGGGGAGGGGTGCTCTTCAAGCAGAGCCATAACCCCCAAAAAACAAAAAACGGGCCGAAGCCCGCTTTTCGTCTTATCCACAACAACCTGTGGATTACTTGCTACGCCCCAGCACCGCATTGCGGCGGCTGTATACGGCATAGACCAGCAAGCCAAACACGTTCCACGCCAGGAACCACAACTGGGTACGCATCGGCAGGCTGATGAACAGGTAGATGCAGCCGCCGATCGCCAGCGGCCCCACCACCCATGCCAGCGGCGTGCGGAAGGTACGCGGACGGTTGGGCTCGCGCTTGCGCAGCACCAGCAGGCACAGGCCGACCGCGGTGAATGCCGCCAGGGTGCCGGCATTGGCCAGCGCGGCGATTTCATCCAGGCGCGCAACACCGGCCAGCGCAGCCACCAGTACCGCGGTGAACAGGGTGATGACCACCGGCGTACCGGTGCGCTGGTTGACCTTGGACAGGCCACGCGGCAGCAGGCCGTCACGCGACATCACGAAAAAGATGCGGCTCTGGCCGTAGAAGAACGCCAGCAGCACGGTCGGCAGCGCGATGATGGCGACGATGCCGATCACCAGCGCGGCGGTGCCATGGCCGAGTTCGCGCATGATCAGCGCCAGCGGCTCGGCGCTCTTGCCGAACACCGTGTAGCTCATCGCACCGACGGCGGCCAGCGCTACCAGCAGGTAGATGATGGTGCAGCCGACCATCGAACCGATGATGCCGATCGACAGGTCGCGCTTGGGGTTCTTGGTTTCCTCGGCCGCGGTGGAGATCGCATCGAAGCCGTAGAAGGCGAAGAAGATGATTGCTGCCGCCGCCATCACCCCGCGCTCGACGCCATCGGCGCTGATCGACTTGGGGAAGCCATACGGCATGAACGGCTGCAGGTTGGCGCTGTCGAAGGCCGGCAGCGCAACCGCGACGAACACCGCCAGCGCGATCAGCTTGAACACCACCAGCACCGCGTTGAGGGTGGCGCTCTCCTTGGTACCGACCATCAGCATGCCGGCGACCAGGAAGGTGATGACGATGGCCGGCACGTTGAGGAAACCGCCCTCCACGTGCGGGCCGGCAGCAAGGGCCTGCGGCAAGGCCACGTTCCAGCCGAACGAGGTGTGCAGCCATTCGAGGAAGCCGACGAAGTAGCCGGACCAGCCGACTGCCACCGTGCTGACCACCAGCGAGTACTCCAGGATCAGGCTCCAGCCAACCACCCAGGCGATGGTCTCGCCCAATGCGCTGTAGCTGTAGGTATAGGCGCTGCCTGCGGCCGGCATCATCGTCGACAGCTCGGCATAGGCCAGTGCCGCACAGGCGCAGATCGCGCCTGCGATGATGAAGGACAGCAGCACCGCAGGGCCGGCCTTGTCCGCACCCACGCCGATCAGCGTGTAGATGCCGGTGCCGACGATGGCGCCGATGCCAAGCGCGACCAGATGGGGCCAGCTCAGCGTTGGAACAAGCCGACGGCCTTCTTCGTGTTCGGTGAGTTGGTCGATGGGCTTGCGCCGGAGCCAGGATTGCATGCGGACCTCACGGTTCGTGGTGGTTCGGGGAAGCGGCCGAGTTTGGCGTAACGCAGTGCAGCAAAGCTAGAAAAACCCGTCATTTGGCGCGCTTTTACCGCGAATGGATGTCAACGTGCCGAATTCGGCATAAAAACCATCGATCCAGGCCGGGCTGCGGCCCCGCCAAGCGAGCTTACGCCGCTGTGGTGGCCTGCTGGCGGTCAGCCGCGGCCCTGCAGCAACATCACTCGGCGATGCCAAGACGCAGCCCGAACACCACCAGGCAGACGCCAACCCCGCGCCGCAGCCACACGCCGACGCGTGGATAGCCGGCCAGGCGGCGGGCGATGAACTGGCCGCCGAAGATCAGCACCGAGCACCAGCCGATGCTGAGGAGGGCGATCAGCACCGCCATCGTCGCCAGGGTCAGCGCACCGCGCTGTCGGACCGGATCGATGAACAGCGGGAAGAAGGCCATGTAGAACAGGATCGCCTTGGGATTGAGCACGCCGACCAGCAAGGCCTGGCGGAACCAGCGTCGCCCGTGCTGTACCGGCGCAGCCTCGCCAGCGGCTGCTGCCGGTTCACGCAGCAGGTTGATGCCGACCCAGATCAGGTACGCGGCACCTACATAACGCAGCGCGGCGAACAGCATCGGATGGGCCTGCAGCAGCGCGGCCACACCGGTGGCGGCGATGGCGATCAGGATCTGGTCGCCCAGCATCAGCCCGGCCAGGGTGGCGTAACCGGCACGCACGCCGCCGCGCGCGGTGGCGGTGAGCAGGGTGAAGGTGCCCGGGCCCGGCAACATCAGGAACAGGATCACGGCCACCACGAAGGTGCCCAGGTCGTTGATACCCATCCACGGCATGGCAGCTCTCCGTGGGGATCAGCGCGCGCGCTGCGTGGCGATGCGCTGCTTCACCGCATCGATCAACGCTTGCAGGTCATCAAAGCGCGGCACGCCGTAGCGGTCACCGGTGATGTCCAGGTTGCCCTTGCGCCAGTAGCCGGCCGGTGCCGCCACCAGCAACTTGCCCGAACGCGCGTACAGGCCGAATTCGAGCAAGGTGATCGGGCTCTGGGTGCCGGGGGCGAAGTACATCAGCACGATGTCGGCCTGTTCCAGTGCGGCCAGCTCCCACTCCACCTGGCGGCGGAACTCGGGTTCATCCGCCTCGGCACGCCAGGCCGGGTTCCAGTCGGCGCGGCGTGGATTGAGCATCAGTACGCCCTGGTCGGCCAGCGCGGCCTGCACCTGCTGCTGCCAATCGCCCGCCTTGCCCATCTCGATGCTGCCAGCCAGGAACACCTTGGGCCGCGCGTCATTGGCGGGCAGGGCGTGGGGCGAGGTGATGGTCTGCGAGTCGCTGGCCAGGGCGGCCATCGGCAGCAGGCACAACAGGCTCGACAACAGCAGGGAGGGCAACTTCATGGTGGGGCTACGGCGGGTGGGGGTGCACATGATCGCAGATAGGCGCCGATGGCTGTTTTCGCCAGCGGTCGGCTCGTTGCAGGATCAGCTTCTGAGACGGGCAGGGCTACACTTCCCCCCATGCAAACCGAAACCCTGATCCTTGGCGGCCTGCTGGTCGTCGTCCTCGTGCTGCAGCTGCTGCTGTTGCTGCGTCGTAATGACAACACCGCGCTGGAAAGCACCTTGCGCGAAGAGCAGCGCAGCGGCCGCGGCGAACTGCGCGAACAGCTGGAAACCATGGCGCGGCAGCAGGACATCCGCATCGATGGCTTCGGCCGCAACCTCACCGACCTGTCCACCCGCACCGACCAGCGCCTGGACCTGCTGCGTGACAGCCTCAATGACGACGCCCGCAAGGGCCGCGAGGAGACCGCCAACGCCCAGCAGCTGCTGGCGCAGTTGCTGGGCACGCGCCTGCAGGATGTGCGCGGCCAACTCGACGTGTTCGGCCAGCAGCAGGAAGCGCGCATGGAAGCCTTCGCCCGCCAGCTGGCCGGCCTGCAGCAAAGCCTGGTCGAGGAAACCCGCAAGGGCCGCGAGGAAGGCGCGCAGGTCCAGCTGCGCTTCGGCGAGACGCTGAACCAGAAGCTGGGCGAGCTGACCCAGCGCAACGAGCAGCGCATCACCGAGATGCGGCAGACCCTGGAAGCACGCTTGAAGGACCTGCAGGGCGACAACGCCGCCAAGCTCGAACTGATGCGCCAGACCGTCGACGAGAAGCTGCAGAGCACGCTCAATACGCGCCTGGATTCCTCGTTCAAGCTGGTTTCCGAACGATTGGAGCAGGTGCAGCGTGGGCTCGGCGAGATGCAGCAGCTGGCGACCGGCGTTGGCGACCTCAAGCGCGTGCTGAGCAACGTCAAGAACCGTGGCGGCTGGGGCGAAGTGCAGCTGGACAACATCCTCGAGCAGACCCTCACCGCCGAGCAGTACGCACGCGGAGTGAAGCTGCGCGCCGACAGCGGCGAGATGGTCGACTTCGCCGTGCGCCTACCCGGCCGTGGCGATGCCGAGTCGCCGGTCTGGCTGCCGATCGATTCCAAGTTCCCGCGCGAAGACTACGAACGCCTGCTCGACGCACAGGAAGCCGGCGATGCGGAGGCGGTGCGCAACAGCGGCAACCAGCTGGAGCGCGCGATCCGCATCCAGGCCAAGTCGATCAGCGAGAAGTACATCGTGCCGCCGCACAGCACCGACTTCGCGGTGATGTTCCTGCCGACCGAAGGCCTGTATGCCGAGGTGATCCGCCGCGCCGGGCTGGTGGATGCCCTGCAGCGCGAACACCGCGTGGTGATCGCCGGCCCGACCACGGTGACCGCGCTGTTGAACAGCCTGCAGATGGGCTTCCGTACCCTGGCCATCGAGCAGCGCTCGTCGGAAGTGTGGAGCCTGCTGGGCGCGGTCAAGAGCGAGTTCGGCAAGTTCGCCGGCATCCTCGAAAAGGCCGAGAAGCAGATCAACACCGTCGGCAAGAGCCTGGGCGACGCCAGCCGCAAGACCCGCACCATCGAGCGCAAGCTGCGCGGTGTGGAGTCACTGTCCAGCGATGCCTCGCAGGCAATGCTGGGTACAGACGATGACGCCGACGAGGCCGAAGACGAAAGCCCGACAGCGTAGCGTCGAGCGCAGCTTTTGCCCCCTCCCTTTGCCGAAGGCAAGGGGAGGGTTGGGGAGGGGTTGGCTCTTCGCATGTGTAGTGCCGAGCCATGCTCGGCAGAGGCTTTACCGGTAATGCTTCAAAAACTGCCCTCACCCCAACCCCCGCTCCGCGCCCCGGCCCTTGCGCTGGCGCAAGGGCGTTCGATGGGCAGCGAACCGGTGGTTCGCAAGCTGCCCCTCTCACCCCGTGAACGGGAGAGGGGCTGAAGCGGTAGTGGGGGGGCCAACAACACACACACCGGCAGCCACCAACCGCACACACACCAAAAAAAAGAACAACCCACAAC
>NZ_JBXFWF010000113.1:0-6549 GCF_056854515.1 Stenotrophomonas sp. STEN063 | reverse complement strand
CCCCCCCCAAAAAACCCAAAAAAAAAAAGCCACTCTCCGGAGCACCCCGGGGCCCCGGTGGGTTGTCCCCGCCACACCCCCGCACCCCCACCCCGGTTTCGCTCGTTTCCAGCTCCTAATTACTGGTTCCTGCCCCATGACCCAACTCGCCTCCAGCTACGACCCCAGATCCTTTGAAACCGCGCTCTATGAGTCGTGGGAGAAGGCCGGCCTGTTCAAGCCGTCCGGCAAGGGCGAGCCCTACACCATCCTGCTGCCGCCGCCGAACGTGACCGGTACCCTGCACATGGGCCACGCCTTCCAGCAGACGCTGATGGATGCGCTGATCCGTTACCACCGCATGCGTGGCTACGACACGCTGTGGCAGGTGGGTACCGACCATGCCGGCATCGCCACCGAAATGGTGGTCAGCCGCAACCTCGCACTGGAAGGCAAGGGCGAAACCCGCGACTCGCTGGGCCGCGATGGCTTCATCGACAAGGTGTGGGAGTGGAAGGCGCATTCGGGCAACGTGATCGAGGGCCAGATGCGCCGCCTCGGCACCTCGGCCGACTGGTCGCGCAGCACCTTCACCATGGACCCGGGCCCAAGCGAGGCGGTGATCGAGTCCTTCCTCCGCTGGCACGAACAGGGCCTGATCTACCGTGGCCAGCGCCTGGTCAACTGGGACCCGGTGCTGAAGACCGCCATTTCCGACCTGGAAGTGGAGAGCGTGGAAGAAGACGGCTTCATGTGGTCGATCGCCTACGCGCTCAACGACGGTGCCAGCTATGAGCACGTCGAAGTCGATGCCGACGGCAACGAGACCCTGCGCGAAACCCGCAATTACCTGGTCGTGGCCACCACCCGTCCGGAAACCCTGCTGGGCGACACCGCGGTGATGGTGCACCCGGAAGACAGCCGCTACGCGCACCTGATCGGCAAGAGCGTGACCCTGCCGCTGACCGGCCGCAGCGTGCCGGTGATCGGCGACGACTACGTCGACAAGGCCTTCGGCACCGGCGTGGTCAAGGTGACCCCGGCGCATGACTTCAACGACTACCAGGTCGGCGTGCGTCACAGCCTGCCGATGATCAACCTGTTCACCACCACCGCTACGCTCAACGAAAACGCCCCGCAGCAGTACCAGGGACTGGACCGTTATGCAGCGCGCAAGGTGATCCTGGCTGAGCTGGAAGACCTGGGCATCCTGGTCGAGACCAAGGCGCACAAGCTGCAGGTGCCGCGTGGTGATCGTACCGGCCAGGTGATCGAGCCCTATCTGACCGACCAGTGGTTCGTGAAGATGGACGGGCTGGCCAAGCGCGGCCTCGAGCTTGTGGAGAACGGCTCCATCAAGTTCGTGCCGGGCAACTGGATCAACACCTATCGCCATTGGATGGAGAACATCCAGGATTGGTGCATCAGCCGCCAGCTGTGGTGGGGCCACCGCATTCCGGCGTGGTTCGACGAAGCCGGCAACTGCTACGTGGGCCGCAACGAAGCCGACGCCCGCGCCAAGGCCGGGCTCGGCGACGAGGTGGTGCTGACCCAGGACAGCGACGTGCTGGAGACCTGGTTCTCCTCGCAGTTGTGGCCGTTCTCCACCCTGGGCTGGCCGAGCGAAGCGGCGATGGCCGAGCGCGGCTTTGAGCGCTACCTGCCGTCGAACGTACTGATCACCGGCTTCGACATCATCTTCTTCTGGGTGGCGCGCATGATCATGGCCACCGACAGCTTTACCGGCCAGATTCCGTTCAAGGACGTCTACATCACCGGCCTGATCCGCGACGGCCAGGGCCAGAAGATGTCCAAGTCCAAGGGCAATGTGCTCGATCCGCTGGACATCATCGACGGCATCAGCATCGACGACCTGGTTGCCAAGCGCACCCACGGCCTGATGCAGCCGAAGATGGCCGAGAAGATCGAGAAGGCCACGCGCAAGGAATTCCCGGACGGCATCATCGCCCACGGTGCCGACGCGCTGCGCTTCACCATCGCCGCGCTGGCCACCCACGGCCGCGACATCAAGTTCGACATGAGCCGCGCCGAGGGCTACAAGAACTTCTGCAACAAGCTGTGGAACGCCAGCCGCTTCACCCTGATGAACACCGAGGGCGCGAGCTTCTCTGGCGTGCCGCAGCCGCGCACCGATGCCGAGCGCTGGATCCTTGCACGCCTGGCCAAGGTTTCGGCCGAAGCACAGCAGCACTACGCCGACTACCGCTTCGACCTGTTGTCGCAGGCGCTGTACGAATTCGTCTGGAACGAATTCTGCGATTGGTTCCTGGAACTGACCAAGCCGGCCTTGAACGGTGACAACGCCGAGGATGCGGCGAGCACGCGTCATACGCTGCTATACGTGTTGGAAGCGGTGCTGCGCCTGCTGCACCCGCTGACCCCGTTCGTCACCGAGCAGCTGTGGAAGCAGGTAGCGCCGCGTCTTGGCATCAGCGCCGAGTCGTTGTCGCTACAGACCTATCCGACCGCGGAGGAATTTGCTGGCGACTACGCGCAGGCCGAAGTCGACGTGGAATGGTTCAAAACCATGGTCAGCGCCCTGCGCCGCGTGCGCAGCGAGTTGAACGTGCCGCCGTCCAAGCAGGTGCGTCTGTTGCTGCAGGGCGGGCAGGATGCGGATCGCAGCCGCCTCGAACGCTTCGCCTCGCAGCTGCGCTTCCTGCTCAAGCTGGAGAGCATCGACTGGTTGGCCGCTGATGCGGTGACGCCGCCGGCCGCGGCCGCCATTGTCGGCGAGCTGAAGCTGCTGGTGCCGTTGGAAGGTTTGGTTGACCTGGACGCCGAACGTGCGCGCCTGGACAAGGAAATCGCCCGCGTTTCTTCGGAAAAGGACAAGAGCGAGGTCAAGCTGTCGAAGTTCACCGACAAGGTGCCGGCGGCGGTGGTTGAGCAGGAGCGCGTGCGTCTGGTTGATTGGAACAGCCAGCTGGCCGGCCTGCAGGAGCAGCGCGCGAAGCTTTGAGGCTTGCTGATTGTTATTGTGGAGAACGCCGCCTTCGGGCGGCGTTTTCTTTTGTGCGTTGAGAATCAAAGAGCAGCGAGCGAAGAGCGCCCTCATCCGCCCTCCGGGCACCTTCTCCCGCGCGCGGGAGAAGGGAATGCAATGCGCCATGCACTTCTGCGGGATCGCTGTGCAATCTGCTTCATGTGCTTGAGCTTGATGGCACGCCCAGTTCACGACGCTGCAAGAATCACTGCAGTCCCTTCTCCCGCGTGCGGGAGAAGGTGCCCGGCAGGGCGGATGAGGGGGCTTTGGGCTTTGGGCTTTGGGCTTTGGGCTTTGGGCTTTGGGCTTTGGGCTTTGGGCTTTACCTCCCCGCAGCACCAACACCCCACAATCCCAGCTACCCTTCCAAAGCACCCCAACAACAGAACCCAATGTCCCTCGGCATCTTCTGCGCCGTCCTGTTCGCCGCCCTGCTCCACGCCAGCTGGAACGCAATCGTCAAACTCGGCGGCGACAAGCTGCTGACCACGATTCTGGTCACCGGTTGGGCTGCCGTCCTGTCCGCCATCGCCCTGCCCTGGCTGCCAGCCCCCGCCGCAGCAAGCCTGCCCTGGCTCGCCGCATCAGCCATTCTTCAAACCGGCTACTACGTGCTGGTCGCCCGCGCCTATCACCGCGCCGACATGAGCCTGTCCTACCCGCTGATGCGTGGTTGCGCGCCCTTGCTGGTCGCCATTGCCGGCACCTGGCTGTTCAACGAGCGCTTGTCCGCCAATGCCTGGAGCGGTATCGCGCTGATCAGTGCCGGCATCCTGTGCATGGCCGGCAGCAGCAGCATCAGCAACCTCCGCCTGCCGCTGTGCATCGCGCTGGTCATCGCCACCTACACACTGGTCGACGCGCAGGGCGCGCGCCTGTCCGGCAACGCCTTGAGCTACACGCTGTGGCTGTTCCTGCTGTCCGGCCTGCCACTGCCGATCTGGGCTTTGTTCGCCCGCCGCCGGCAGCTGGGCAGCTATCTGCGCGGCAACTGGCAGCGCGGACTGGTCGGCGGTATCGGCACCACCGCGTCGTATGCGATTGCACTGTGTGCGATGACCATCGCGCCGGTCGCGGTGATCGCCGCACTGCGCGAAACCTCGATCCTGTTCGCGTTGCTGATCTCGGCACTGCTGTTGAAAGAACACATCAGCCGCAAGCGCCTGCTCGCCGCAGCGCTGATCATCGCCGGTGTGGTGCTGTTGCGGCTGGCATAGCCAACGCAGCGCTCAGAGCGGCGGCATCACGCTGATGTCGTCGTCCACCAGCTCCATCGCCATCACCAGTGCGTCTTCGCGCCCGGTCGCGGTCGGATAGTAACGCGGACGGCGGCCGATCTCGTTGAAGCCTTCGCTGTGGTACAGCGCGATGGCCGAGGTATTGGACGGCCGCACTTCCAGGAACACCCGCAACGCGCCGCGTTGCCGTGCAACCCGCACCAACTCGCGCAGCAGACGCCGGCCATGGCCGCGCGACTGGCAAAGCGGATCGACACAGACATTGAGCACATGCGCTTCGTCGACGGCAATGCTGAGCACGGCATAGCCGGCAATGCCGCCCTCCTGCACCAGCACCCGGCACGGGTAGTCGGCTCGCAGGCAATCCTGGAAGATGCCGCGCGTCCACGGGAACGGATAGGCGCGCAGCTCCACTTCCATCACCGCATCCAGGTCCCCTTCATGCATGGGACGCAGGACCGACCCCGGCGCGGTCATTGCCGTGCTTTCCGCCGCAGACTGCGCAGCTGCGGCCACAGCGCGCGCTTGGCGGCTGGATCGGCACGCAGCTCGGCCAAGGGCCAGCTGTCCATCAGCGCCCGCGTTTCCGGTTCGTTGGGATTGCAGCCGGAGGCACGCAACAAAGCGATCTGCAGGCGGTCGGGCATCCCCAAGCCGCCGCTGCGACGAACACTACCCGCGGCACCGGCAGCGGATACCGGCGCGGGTGCAGTGCTCGGTGCCTGCGGTGCCTTTGCGGCCACTTCACGCGGCGGGGCAACAGCAACCGGCTTGGTCACCGCGCTCTGCGGCGGTGCCGCCCGCTCCACCGCTACCGTAGCGGTATCAAAGGCTGGCGCAGCAACGACTGGCGGCGCATCCAGCGCGCCGCCTTCCAGATAGACGGTGTAGCCCATCGCCTGCAGCCATGCCTGCTGCTCGGGGGTCCACACCGGCTCGGGCGAGAAACCGATCACTGCACCTTGCCGGCCGGCTGCCGCCAGCGCTGCAACAGCCACATCACCGGGCCGGACAGCGCATAGATCACGCCGACCACCAACAAGGTCCGCGCCGGGTCCAGTACCACGATGGAAATGACGATAGGCACCAAAGCCAGCACCACGAACGGCACGCGCTCCGAACGCGGGCCCTTTTCATTGCCGCCCTTGAAGCTCCAGAAGCGAATCCGGCTGACCATCAGCAAGCCAGCGACGATGGTCACGCCCAAAGCCACGTAGCGCAGCTCCTCTCCGCTCCAGCCCAGCGTGCCGTCGGCGAAGGCCCAGACGAAGGACATCATCAAACCGGCGGCGGCCGGGCTGGCCAGGCCAACGAACCAGCGCTTGTCGACGGTGCCGACCTGGGTATTGAAACGGGCCAGGCGCAGCGCCGCGCAGGCCGCATACAGGAAGGCCGCCGACCAGCCGACCCGACCCAGCACGTCGCCATCGAACTTCAGAGAGGACAGGGCCCAGTGGTACATCACCAGTGCCGGCGCCATGCCGAAACTGACCAGATCGGCCAGCGAGTCGTATTGCACGCCAAATTCGCTGCTGGTTCCGGTCAAACGCGCAACCCGGCCATCCAACCCATCCATGACCGCAGCCACGAACACAGCGACGCTGGCGTTGACGAACTGCCCGTTGGAGGCGGCAATGATCGCGTAGAACCCGGCAAACAGCCCGGCGGTGGTAAACAGGTTCGGGAGCAGGTAGATGCTGCGCGAACGCGGTGGTGGTCTCAATTCGTCCATACCCGCCAGTTTAATCGACTTGCCAGCCGCGTCACCGGGTGCTGCAATCGCTGCCTGCCCTGTTTCGGTGCCTGGAGTTGCCATGCTCACCCTGCCACGCCTCTGCTGCCTGCTCCTGCTCGGCACCGCTGCCACCGCCAGCGCGGCCAATCTGTACAAGTGGAAGGACGCCAATGGCGTCACCCAGTATTCCGAGCGACCGCCGGCCGGCAAGCAGTTCGAAACCCGCCGCATCACCGCCAGCGGTGCTTCTGTCGCCGAGCCAGAGGTTTCAGCCGAAGCCGACGAATCCGAGCAGTGCCTGGGTGCACGCAGGAATCTGCAATTGCTGAACGGCAATGGTCCGGTCAGTCAGGGCGTTGGTGCCGATGGCAAGCCGGGCGCTCCGCTGGATGACGCCCAGCGCGCGGCGCAGAAGCAGCTGGCCGAGGCGGCAGCTGCGGTCTATTGCAAGCCTGCGCCGAAGAACTGAGCTGGTAGCTGACAGGTAAAACCGGGGCAAAACCGGCAAAACCGGGGTGAGGGTAGGGGGTTTTTTTGGGTAAACCCCCGCGGGGCCCCCGGGTTGGCGGGGTTGGGCGGGTGGTTGGGGG
>NZ_JBXFWF010000112.1:0-6912 GCF_056854515.1 Stenotrophomonas sp. STEN063 | reverse complement strand
TTAAATATTTGTGCCGACCCGGGTCGCCCGGGTAAGGGCTCCGCCCCCGGTTATTCGGTGGGCCGGTGGAACAAAGTACCCGGGGGCGCTGCGCTTACCCGGGCTACGTGATTGCCGCCTATGCAAACCGCCCGTTTCAGCAAGCTGACACCAACCAACGGCAGGTGCAGCAGCGGCCCAGTCCACCTATGCTCGGGGATTCCCTCAACAACAGGATCACCGATGCGCAAGCACCTGCTCGCCGCCGCCCTGCTCGCCAGCCTCGCCGGCTGCCAGAGCGGTGACGCCCCGACCGCGCCGTCCACCTCTACCGAGCAGGCCGGCCAATCCCAGGCCGACGCTCAGTTCGCCGAGCTGTCAAAGAAGGCTTTGGACACCTGGATGCAGCTGTCCCCGGTGAGTGCCACCCAGATCGGCGATCACCGTTACGACAGCCAGCTGGATGACCTCAGCGCGGCCGGCCAGCAGAAGAGCCTGGAGGCCAGCAAGGCCCTGCTCGCCGAGCTGGACAAGCTCGACGTCAGCAAGCTCGGCCGCGAGAACCAGGTGGATGCCGCCATCCTGCGCAACCAGCTGCAGTCGGACATCTGGTCCAACGAAACCATGCAATCATGGAAGTGGGACCCGCAGGTCTATAACGGCCTGGCCGGCAGCGCCATCTACGGTCTGATGGCGCGCGAATTCGCGCCGCTGCCGGAGCGCCTGAAGTCGGCCACCGCGCGCATCGAACTGATCCCGCAGATCTTCGCCGCCGCCCGTGCCAACCTGGACCCGGCGCGCGTGCCGAAGATCCACGCCGAAACCGTGGCCAAGCAGAACCGCGGCATCCTCAGCCTGGTTGAAACCTTCATCGTGCCCAACATCGGCCAGCTGGAAGCCGCCGACCAGGAACGCCTGAAGGCCGCCATCGCCACGTTGACCACGGCAGTCGAAGAACAACAGACCTGGCTGGACAAGACCCTGGTACCGAATGCCAAGGGCGAGTTCCGCATCGGCGCGGAAAAGTACGACCAGAAGCTGAAGTTCTCGCTCAACTCCTCGCTGTCGCGCGCCGAGATCGGCGAGCGTGCCCGCGCCGAGCTGACCCGCGTGCGCAAGGACATGTACGGCATCGCCCAGGTGGTGTTGAAGGACAAGCCGGGCGCCCCGGAAATGCCGGCAAACCCGACCGATGACCAGCAGCAGAAGGCGATCGAGGCCGCACTGGAACTGGCCTATGCCGACAAGCCGGCCCGCGACAAGGTCGTGGACGATGCCAAGGCTGCACTTGACCAGTCCACCGAGTTCGTGCGCAAGCATGACCTGATGACCCTGCCCGACGCACCGGTCGACATCATCCTGATGCCGGAGTTCCAGCGTGGCGTGGCCGTGGCCTATTGCGATTCGCCGGGCCCGTTGGACAAGAACCTGAAGACCTTCTACGCGGTCTCGCCGATTCCGGACGATTGGAACGACAAGCAGGTGGATTCCTTCCTGCGCGAATACAACAGCCGCATGATCCACCTGCTGTCCATCCACGAAGGCACCCCGGGCCATTACCTGGAAGGCTGGCACTCGGGCAAGTTCCCGTCGACGCTGCGTGCGGTGTTGCGCTCGGGCCTGTTTGCAGAAGGCTGGGCGGTCTACACCGAGCGCATGATGCAGGAACAGGGCTACCTGGATAACGACCCGCTGTTCCACCTGGTGCAGCTGAAGTTCTACCTGCGCACCATTGCCAATGCCATCCTCGACCAGGGTGTGCACGTGGACAACTGGAGCCGCGAGCAGGCCATGCACCTGATGACCCACGACGCCTTCCAGCAGGAAAGCGAAGCCTCCGGCAAGTGGGTGCGCGCACAGCTCACCTCTGCCCAGCTGCCGACCTACTTCGTCGGTGCACAGGAGCACTTCGACACCCGCAAGGCAGTACAGGAAAAGCAGGGTGCCAACTTCAACCTGAAGGCCTACCACGACCAGATGCTGTCCTACGGCGCACCGCCGGTGCGTTTCGCACGCCAGCTGATGCTGGAACAGCCGATCGAATAAGTCCGGCTGGTTTTGTCCACTGAAAAGCCCGGGCAGTGCCCGGGCTTTTTTTGGTCCTTGTAGTGCCGAGCCATGCTCGGCTGAAGCGTCAACGGTGAAGCCCCTGCCGAGCATGGCTCGACACTACAGCCGCTCCCACAAGGACAATCGTGCCGTACATGCATCGCCCGCACGTCCAACAGTCATGCATTACGGCCTATTGCCCTGATCTACGCGCCACCTACAATTCCGCCTGCGCTGCAAAACAATTCACCATCACGGGGGACGGCTTCTACATGGAAACAAATGCAATCCTGGCCTGGACGCTGGTATCGGAATGCCCGATTCCGCAGGACGTGAACGACATCCTCGTGCCCGGAGAGACCGCCGTGGCGGCTTACAAAACCTTCCGTGATTCAGCAGTATTCACCAACAAACGCTTGATCGTGCGCGACGCACAAGGCATCACCGGCAAGAAAGTGGAGATCTATTCGCTGCCATACTCCTCGATCTACATGTGGTCCTCGGAGAACGGCCACGGCCTGTTCAATTTCAACTCCGAGATCGAGCTCTGGACCAAGGCCGGTCATATCAAGGTCAACCTCAACAAGGGGCTGGATGTTCGCCGTCTGGACAAGCTGATCGCCCAGGCCGTATTGGGCGGCACTGCGTCGCCGGCCACTGGCACGGTTCAAGCGGTACCCGGCAATCCACCACCATTGCCGTAAACGGGCAGAGGTCAGACCATTCCGGCCAGCGGCACCATCAGACCCGTGCCGTCCACTGAAAACGCCCCCCCTGCCCTACGCCGTCACGTTCGATGCGATATCAGGCGTTCCGCACATTCCGGAGTTCCATGACAAACCAACGCACGCACTACCTCCAGCTGGCCCATGCCGTGCTCGACTGGAACCGCCGGCATCTCAATCGCGATTCCGTACTGACCGTAGCACTGATCGGTGAGTGCTTCGCCGAACACTTCATCGTCGAGCCCAATGGTCGTCACTACGAGGCCAATCCTGCCAACTACCTCGAATTCCTCAACGGCATGAAAGCCGGCATGGAAGGCATCGACTACGAGATCGACCATGCGCTCGTGGACGGCACTTCGGTCACGTTCTCGATGCGCGCACGGATCAGCTACGCTGACGGGCGCCGCGAGCTGTTCCGCGCCATGCTGCTGATGCAGTTCAACGATGCCGGCAAGGTCATCCTCTGGCACGAGGTCTACGTGCCCATCGCGTTGCCCTCCTGAAACGACAACGCACAGCCAACCAGAATTCCGGATGCAACGATGAGCGAACCCAACTACACCATCAACCACGACATCCCTTCCGTGGACACCTACCGGCATCTGCGCCAGGCCAGTGGGCTCAGCGCAAAGACGCTGGAGGCCGCCAGTCGCGGCCTGCCCAATTCGCTGTTCGCCGTGCAGATCACCCATGCCGGCGAAACCGTGGCGATGGGTCGGGTGATCGGCGACGGCGGCACGTTTTACCAGGTGGTCGACATCGCGGTGTTGCCTGCGCACCAGGGCCGTGGTCTCGGCAAGAAAGTGATGCTGGAAATCCAGGCGTACATCGAACGTGAGGTGCCGGCTTCGGCCTACGTCAGCCTGCTGGCGGATGGCCAAGCCTATCGTCTTTACCAACAGTACGGTTTCACCCTGACCGCACCTGCCAGCGTCGGCATGGCACTCAAGAAAGCATGATTTCCAATACCCGCATCACCAACCGCACATCAACGGAAAAGGAATGAACATACGGCCGCTCAACCCGAACGATGTGGATGCCGCGAGCAGGCTTTGCATGGCGGCGTTCATGGATTCGGTTGCCTCCACGCTCACTGGCGAAGGCGTCGCGACGTTCCGCAAGCTTGCCGCTGCGGAAGCGTTTGCATCCCGCATCAGCGAGGACAACCTGATGTGGTTGGCGGAGGTTTCCGGGCAAGCCGCCGGCCTCATCGAGCTGAAGCAGGGGCGACATATCGCAATGCTGTTCATCAGCCCCGAACTGCAGCGCCGCGGCATCGGCCGCCGCCTGCTTGCCGAAGCCATGAAGCACGCCCGCTCGGACATACTGACCGTGAGCGCCTCCCTGCCTTCGGTGCCCGCCTACCGCGGCTACGGATTCCATTGCAGCGGCGAGGTGAGCGAATCGATGGGAATCATCTACCAGCCGATGGAACTTTGGCTGGACCGCGTCGCCACAGGCGACTGAGTTTAGCTATCGCGCTACGGGTTCTGGAGATCAGCCTGTATCGCGCCAGCCCCAACCACTCCAATGACATCAAGCTCCCGAGCAACCGCCATGCAGACCATCGACTGGAACGACTTCAGCAAGGTTGAACTTCGCGTAGGCCGCGTCATCGCCGCCGAGCCTTTCACTGCCGCCCGCAAACCCGCGTACATCCTGCAGGTGGATTTCGGCGCGGAGATCGGCACCCGCAAATCCAGCGCACAGATCACCGCGCTATACAGCGCCGAACAGCTGGTCGGGCGGCTGGTGGTGGCAGTGCTCAACTTCCCTCCGAAACAAATCGGCCCACTGATGTCCGAATGCCTGGTGACCGGATTTCATGACGCTGAGGGTCGGGTCAGCCTATGCATGCCCGAACATGAGGTACCGCTGGGCACTCGCCTGCTATAGGTCCTGCAAACGGTCCAGCCCGCCCTGCAGACTGGACGGCCGCCAAGCTGCAAGCCCGACACACGGCCTCAACAGCGCTTCGTGCTAGCGTTCTGCACCGAATTCCTCGGCGATGCATGCAGGAGACAGCAATGGGCAAAGGCCGGCTTGAAGCCTTCAGTGACGGCGTACTGGCCATCATCATCACCATCATGGTGCTGGAGATGCGACCACCGGAGGGCGCCACGCTGGACGCCCTGCGACCGTTGCTGACCACCTTGCTCAGCTACCTGCTGAGCTTCGTCTACGTCGGCATCTACTGGAACAACCATCATCACCTGCTGCAGGCCTGCCAGAAAGTGACCGGCAGTGTGCTGTGGGCCAACCTGCACCTGCTGTTCTGGCTGTCGCTGCTGCCGTTCGCCACCCATTGGATGGATGACTTCAACAAGCAGCCACTGCCGACTGCGCTCTATGGCTGCATCCTGTTGGCGGCCGCCATCGCCTATTGGATCCTGCAGCGACGCATCGTCGCTGCCGACGGCGAGAACTCGCGCCTGCAGCATGCCCTGGGCAATGACTGGAAGGGCAAGCTGTCGCCGCTGCTCTACATCAGCGGTGTTGCCCTGAGTTTCGTCAACGCACATCTTGCGCAGCTTCTATACGCAGCCGCCGCCCTGCTCTGGCTGATCCCCGACCGGCGTATTGAGCGCGAGCTCGGCCAAAGCAGCTGACCTGCCAGTGACGGGCTGGCGCACTGTACCAACCTGCGATGACTGGACTGCTCATCTGCACCCCCGCTTTACATTTCCCCGTGTCGCTTGGGTTAAAAAGCACTGCCCTTCAACGCTTTGCAGGATCACCGATGGCTGTATCCAAATCCAACGGGTTTACCGCCGAAGAACAGGCCGCCATGAAGGAGCGTGCGCGCGAGCTCAAGGCAGAAGCCAAAGCTGGCAAGCTGAAGGCCGACGGAGAGGCCGAGCTCTTGGCCAAGGTCGCCGAGATGCCCGCAGCCGAGCAGCAGATGGCGCGACGCCTGCATGCCATCGTCACCGCCACTGCGCCCTCGTTGAGCCCCAAGACCTGGTACGGAATGCCGGCCTATGCGCGCGACGGCAAGGTCCTGCTGTTCTTCCAGGGAGCGAGCAAGTTCGGCGCACGCTATTCCACGCTGGGTTTCAACGACACGGCGATGCTGGATGACGGGCCGATGTGGGCGACCTCTTTCGCCCTTGCGGAACTCACCCCCGAGGTCGAGAAGAAGATCACCGCCTTGGTCAAGAAAGCCATGCGCAAGCGCGACAGCAGCCTGCAATAGGCAAAGCGCGGTTCTACCGCTATCGTGTCCTGCCCCCGCAGCGATAGACCGCATGTCTTTCTGGACCTGGCTGTTCCCACGCACGCAAGCCGCATACACCAGTCCGCTTTCACCCGAGCAGGCCGTGCAGGCACTGCGTGCCGCCACCGCACGAGGCAACCTGACCGCCACCGGCAGCGTCGCAGGCTCGATAAGCGGCAAGCGCGTACATCTTTACCATCGGACAGTGATGCGGAATTCGTTCAAGCCACACTTCCGCGGCAGCCTGCAAGCAACCGCGCAGGGCTGCGAGCTGCGCGGCGCGTATGCGTTGCCGCCGTTGGTTTTCGTCTTCATGCTTTTCTGGCTCGGTTTCTGCGTACTGTGGACCACGGTGGCCGCAGTGCAGGTGGGCAGGCTTGACCTGATGCTCCTGCCCGCGGTGCTGCCGGGCCTGCTGATGCCTTGCTTCGGCATCGGCTTGTTGCGGCTGGGGCACCATCTGTCCAGCGATGACCCGACGATCGTGTCACGGGTGATCCGACGAGCCTTGCAGTCTCCTTCTGCCTGACCCAAACCGCGAGGGTTTCCACTTGTCCAACCATGACGACACCGCGCTGGAACTGCAGAAGCTGCAGTTCGAAGTGATGCAGCAGTTGGAAGTCATTGCCGATGACATCAAGGCCGGGCGACTGGGCGCCGATGAAGGTTCAGCCAAGGCCAAGGCCGTCATTGCCGCCAGCGAGCAGCAGCGTGTTGCCATGTTCAACGCCGCGATCAGTGCCAACCAACGCCAGCGCAGACGCGCCTGGTTGTTCGCGCTGATGGTAGTCGTCGCCGTCGCAGCGGTGCTGGCAGGCCTGCTGCTGGCACGCATAGCGGCAGCCTGAGCATGTAGTGGGGGGGGCGCCGCCCACGGCGCGGCGGCCAGCGACGCCAGAGAACCCGCCAACCCCCCCCACCCCCCCCCCGCCAACCCCC
>NZ_JBXFWF010000111.1:0-7348 GCF_056854515.1 Stenotrophomonas sp. STEN063 | reverse complement strand
GTGGCCGCCCCGCTTGGCGCGTTTTCCCCCCCCCGCCCACCCCCGGTGCCCGCCCCTGCCTGGGGGGGCGCGACCCCCCCGGTCCCCCCCCCCCCCGCGGGGGCCCCCCCACTACCGATGCAGCGTCAGCGCAACAGCGCCAGCTCCAGGCCTACCCACGCCAGGAACGCGATGAACAGCACCGCGCCTTCGCCGCGGCTGACCTTCAGGTCGCCGCGCAGCATCGGGTACAGCATCAGCACGAACACGATTGCCGCCGGCAACTCCAGGCGCACGAACGAGGCCGGCAGCGGCATCGGCCGCAGTGCTGCCATGCCGCCGATCACCACCAGCACATTGAACAGGCTGGAGCCGATCACGTGACCTACGACCATGTCGCCCTGCCCGCGTCGTGCAGCGGCAATGGCCGCGGCGACTTCCGGCAAGGCAGTGCCGATAGCCACCGGCAACAAACCGGCCAGCAACGGCGACATGCCCCAGCCCGCACCAATCACCGGCGCCGCCTGCACCACGAAACGCGCACCGTAATACAGCACCACCGCCGCGATGACGACACGGATGATGTTGAGCCCGAGCACGGTACGGGTGGTGGCGTAGTCAGCGATGCTTTCCTGCAATGCCGCCGGCTCATGCCGTGCACGCTTCAACAGGAACGCCAGCACGCCGACAAAGCCCAGCAGCAACACGATGCCTTCGATGCGGCTGATCGCGCCATCCAGCCCGAACACGATCAAGGCCAGCGTCGCCACCGCCAGCAGCACCAGCAGCGGCGACAACAGCCGGGTGCGTACCACCAGCGGGAAAGCCAGCGCCGCCAAACCCAGGGTCAGGCCGACATTGACGATATTGCTGCCGACCGCATTGCCCAGCGCCAGCTCCTGCGCACCAACGGCGAAGGCGCGGACATTGACCACCAGTTCCGGCAGTGAGGTACCGAAGGCCACCAGCAACAAGCCGGCCACGAAGGGCGAGGCACCGAAGCGCTGGGCCAGGCCGGAGGCAGCCTTGACGATGGAATCACCGCCCAGGGCCAGCAGCACCAGTCCCAGGACAAACCATGCGATAGCTTCGAACATTGCGCCTCCCTCCCCTGCAGTGATGACGGCGGTGCCGGGAGCGTACCCGCGCTATCGCCTGTGGCCGCAGCAGGGTATCAGCCGCAGCCTTCCACGTAATCCACCTGCGGCGGCAGGCCCACGCGCCAGAGCGTGGCCTTGCCATCAGCACCCAGCTCGAACACCAGCACGCCC
This sequence comes from Stenotrophomonas sp. STEN063, assembly GCF_056854515.1. Lineage (NCBI taxonomy): Bacteria > Pseudomonadati > Pseudomonadota > Gammaproteobacteria > Lysobacterales > Lysobacteraceae > Stenotrophomonas > Stenotrophomonas sp. STEN063. Next base: position 6,098 of record NZ_JBXFWF010000111.1, on the reverse strand, counting down.
TGGCTGCCATCCGTTGCCGGCACCCGCAGCACCTTGCCGCCTTCCACGTACTTGTGCGGCTGCAGCGGCTCGGCCTGTGGGTAAAGCACCTGCAGCTGGGCCAGGTCCATGCCGATCCTGCCGCCGCCCGGCGCGGCGGTATCGCCACCGCGTATGTCATAGCGCACGAACTTGCCCTCTTCCAGCATGAAGAACGGCCCGCCCTCACTGTGTGCGGCCGGCGACAGGTAATAGCAGCCACCGTCGGCCGCGGTATCGCCCTGCAGCTCGCCCGTCCATGCCGCGCGCAGTTGCTCGGCATCGATGCCGAGTTGTGCGGCGCCATAGCCCTGCCAATCGGCATCGCTGGCTGCAACGGGCGCGACCTGGGCCGGGGCGGGCGCCGCAGAAGGTGCTGGAGCCGCAGCCGGCTCGGCAGCTGCCGGCTCAGCCGGCGGCGTGCGCTGGCAGGCCACCAGCAGGACGGTGAACAGTGACATCGGCAGGGCAATGCGCTTCATGCAACAGCTCCGGGCGGGTTCGCGGCCGAGTCTAGCGGCAACAGTGTCCGGCCAGCGCGAAGACAGGCCTGTCATCGTGGTTTCACTTGCCGGCGACAGGCTGGGCGCCTACGTCGCCCGTGCCCAACGCCCATGCAACCGCACAAGACCGAACTTGGCCACACCGTGCTGCAGACGCACCGCGCCGCGCTGGACCTGCGCCAGCGGCGGGCATTGATCCTGTGCGACGGCAAACGCAGCCTGGCCGAACTGAGCGGCATGCTGGGCAACGACGTGCCCGAACTGATCGCGCAACTGCAGCGTGATGGCTATCTGCAGGTGGAATCCCCACCAGCACCGCCGGCGACAAGTCCGGCTGCGAAGCCGCTTGCCGAGGCGACCGCATCGCCCGCCGCCATGCCACGCGCAGCGGTGGAGCGACGCCGTTCGATGGTAGCAGCGCGCATCTATGTGCTGGATATCCTCGCGCTGCAACGCAACCCTACTGCCGCACAGCTGCACAAGCTTGTGCAGGCAGCGCGCGAGGAAGGCGATACCGTGCAGGCGCTGAAGCTGGCACTCAGCCACCTGCCGGCAATGACCTCGGACGGCTATGCCCAGCGCGTGCGTGGACGCTTGCAGGAAGTGCTGCCCGAAACACACCTGGCAGCGGTGCTGGAGCCAGCACCGCTGCCGGCCTGAATCAGGCCTTGGGCGGCGTGAAGTTGTTGCGCAGCCCGCTCCAGCAGGCCTGGTAACCGCGCTGGCGGTGCGCGGCCTCCATTGCCTGTTCGGTCGGGCAGATCACGCCACGGGTCTCGAACATGAAGGCCATGGTGTCGGTGATCACGTCCGGCTTGGACAGGTCCGCGTGCGAGGCCTTGTCGAAGGTGGCCGCATCCGGACCGTGGCCGGTCATGCAGTTGTGCATGGACGCACCGCCCGGCACGAAGCCCTCGGCCTTGGCATCGTAGGCACCGTGGATCAGGCCCATGAACTCGCTGGCGATGTTGCGGTGGAACCACGGCGGGCGGAAGGTGTTCTGCGCCACCAGCCAACGCGGCGGGAAGATCACGAAATCCAGGTTGCTGGTGCCCGGGGTATCGCTGGCCGAATGCAGCACCAGGAAGATCGACGGATCCGGATGGTCATGGCTGATCGAGCCGATGGTGTTGAAGTGGCGCAGGTCATAGCGATACGGCGCGTAGTTGCCGTGCCAGCCAACCACGTCCAGCGGAGAGTGGCCGATATCGGCGCGCCACAGGCGGCCCTGGAACTTGGCGACCAGCTCGAACTGACCGTCGAGGTTTTCATAGGCGGCAACCGGGGTTTCGAAGTCGCGCGGATTGGCCAGGCCGTTGCTGCCGATCGGGCCGAGGTCGGGCAGCTTCAACAGCGCGCCGAAGTTCTCGCAGACATAGCCGCGAGCCTGTCCGTCCGGCAGCTCGACCGCGAAGCGCACGCCGCGCGGGATCACCGCGATCTGCTGCGGCTCGATCTCGATCACACCCAGCTCGGTGCGCAGGCGCAGCCGGCCCAGCTGCGGCACGATCAGCAACTCGCCGTCGGCGTTGTAGAAGTAGCGGCCGCGCATGTCGGCGTTGGCGGCGTACAGGTGGATGCCGGCACCGGTATGGGCTTCGGCCGAGCCGTTGCCGCCCATCGTGTACAGGCCATCGATGAAATCGGTGGGTTCGGTGGGCAACGGCAGCGGGTCCCAGCGCAGCTGGTTCGGCGAGGCGGCGGCCTTGCTGAAATCGCTGTGCAGACGCGGCTGCGCAAACGGGGTGAACTCACCGTGCATCGCCGCCGGACGGATGCGGTACAGCCAGCTGCGGCGGTTGCTGCCGCGCGGCGCGGTGAAGGCGGTGCCGGTCAGCTGCTCGGCATACAGCCCGTGCGCCACCTGCTGCGGCGAATTGCGACCCACCGGCAAGGTGCCGGCCACAGCCTCGGTGGCGAACTCATTGCCGAAGCCGGTTTGATAAGCGTTGCTGACCATCACGAACCTGCCTGTGTTGTTGCGTTCAAAGCCCCTCTCCCTCCGGGAGAGGGGTTGGGGTGAGGTAAGAGCTGAAGCATTGCCGCTTAAAGCCCCTCTCCCTCCGGGAGAGGGGTTGGGGTGAGGGTAAGGTCATCCACGAGTCCAAAAATCGCCATGACCACCGCCTCTGTTTGCAGCAGCACCTCGTTGTTCCAATAGCGTACTACCCGCCAACCCTGCGACTGCAGATATCTGGTGCGCTCTGCATCCACCACTTCATTGTGTTGTGAGCCATCCAGCTCGATCACCAGCCGTCGTTCAACACAGCAGAAATCCACTATGTAAGGCGGCACAGGATGCTGACGCCTGAACTTGAAGCCCCCCAAGCGCCCAGCCCGCAGCTACTGCCACAATCTACGCTCAGCATCGGTCATCGAACTACGCAGGCGCTTGGCTTGCTCCAAGACTTGGCTAGGCAGAGGGGGTTTGATCGTCCTTGTCATACAGAGCTCCGTCCGGCGCCTCGCCTGACTCACCCTACCCTCTCCCCAACCCCTCTCCCGATGGGAGAGGGGCTTCAAGCAGAAGCCTTACAGCACGCCACGATCCATCTGGTCGCGCTCGATGCTTTCAAACAAGGCCTGGAAATTGCCTTCGCCAAAACCTTCATTGCCCTTGCGCTGGATGATCTCGAAGAAGATCGGGCCGATGCAGTTCTTGGTGAAGATCTGCAGCAGCTTGCGCTGCTTGGTTTCCGGGTCGGCGTCGATCAGGATCTTGTTCTTGCGCAGGCGCTCGACGTCTTCGCCATTGTTCGGGATGCGCAGGTCGACCACGTCGAAGTAGGTGTCCGGCGTATCCAGGAACTCAATGCCCTGCTCGCGCATCGCTTCGACGGTGTCGTAGATGTTGTCGGTGAAGCAGGCGATGTGCTGGATGCCCTCGCCCTTGTAGGCGTCGAGGTATTCGTTGATCTGGCTCTTCGGGTCGGACGACTCGTTGAGCGGGATGCGCACGACGCCGTCCGGGGCGGTCATCGCCTTGGACACCAAGCCGGTCTTTGCCCCCTTGATGTCGAAGTAGCGGATCTCGCGGAAGTTGAACAGGCGCTCGTAGTAATCCGACCACTGCTGCATGTTGCCCAGGTACAGGTTGTGGGTCAGGTGATCGATGAAGGTCAGGCCGAAGCCGGCCGGGTTCTGGTCGGCGCCTTCGATCGGCTCGTAGTCGGTGTCGTAGATGCTTCCGGCACCGCCGTAACGATCCACCAGGTACAGCATGCAATCGCCGATGCCCTTGATCACCGGCGCCGATACCGCGCGGGTATCCGCCAACAGATCCACTTCCTCGGCGCCGTTGCCCAGGGCCGCTGACAGCACCTCGGCGGCCGGCTTCTGGAAGCGGATGGCGAAGCCGCAGGCGCTCGGACCATGCTTGGCGGCGAAGTCGGCAGCGAACGAGTTGGGCTCCTCGTTCACAAGAAAGTTGACGCCGCCTTGACGGTAGACGGTAATAGCACGCTGCCGGTGGCGGAGGACGGCCGTGAACCCCATGTTCTTGAAGTACGCGTGCAGCTGGGCAGCCTGCCCCGCCGGTGCGCCGAATTCGACGAACTCAAAACCATCGATGCCCATCGGGTTTTCAAAGGTGGTGACCTGCATGCCCAGGTTGGGCGCGTTGGATGCAGTAGGGGTGTTCATGGGTTGCCTCCGGGAGCATGGCGGTCGCCGGGGTACCGGCGATGAAAACAGGAAGATCCGCCCCAAAAAAGCGGGTCTGGACCGAAGGTTATAGTTTCACATGAAACCACCATCAAGGTGCACTGCAGCATGAGCTCTTCCGATTACAGCAAGTCCACCAGCATCCGCGCCTCGCACGTGTTGCTGGATCTTGAGCAGTTCCTGCCTTACCGCATCAGCGTCCTGTCCAACCGGGTCAGCGGCAACATCGCCCGGCTGTACGGCGAGCGCTACGGCCTGGCCATTCCCGAATGGCGGGTGATCACCATCCTGGCGCTGTATCCGGGCTCCTCGGCCAGTGAAGTGTCCGAGCGCACGGCAATGGACAAGGTGGCGGTCAGCCGCGCCGTGGCGCGCCTGCTGGAGCGCGGTTTCATCAAACGCGAGACCCATGGCGATGACCGTCGTCGTTCGGTGCTGGCGCTTTCGGCCGCGGGCTTCGAGGTCTACGAGACCATCGCGCCGATGGTGATCGAGATGGAACGGCGCCTGATGTCAGCGCTCACCGAGGACGAGGAACAGGTACTCGAACGCCTGATCACGCGTTTGGCCGATGCCGGCCTGCAGCGCATGAACGAGGGTTGATCGTCAGCGACGATCAACTCAGGTGCTTGCGCCGCGCATAGATCCACGGCGCGGCAAGGGCCGCGATCGCGCCACCTGCAAAACCCAATGACGCCGCCACCGCCGCCGCTTCCACGCGGCCGGGCAACGCCAATGCTGCAAGCAGCAACAGGCCGGCCGGCAGACCGATGAACGAGGTCAGGAAGAACCGCCAGCGCGGCACCCAGGTGTGCAGCTGCATCAGGCTGGCGCCGGTCCAGGCATCGTTGGCCTGGTCACGTCTGATTTTGTCCACCAGCTTGACCAGATCGACTTCGGCAGTGCCTTTACCCATCCGCGCCAACGCCAACTCCGCGCCAACGTCGGCCGGTGCCGGCCAGTTGGACGGCCATGCTTCTGGCGCAGCAACGCCATACGCGGTCAGCAACGGTAGCGACAGCGCCGGCACCGGCAGCGCGCGCAGCCGACGCTTGTCCAACACGCACCAGAACTGGGTCAGGCCGTCATTGTTGACCTGGTAGAGCGCCAGCTGCTCCGGCGCCGGGTAAGGCAACGCCGTCACCCGTGCCGCCATGGATTCCAGGCCCATCGCGCGCAGGAAACCGACACGGCTGCGGCCGGAGTGCGCCCAGCCCAGGCCCAACGGCGACAGCAGCATGACCTCGGCGTGATCACTGACGCCGCTGTTGGCCCGTTCATCACTGGCCAGGAACGCCGACAGGGAATTGGGTTCGGCCACATCGGGCTTGCCCCAGCGCTGCGAGTGGCCGAGCAGGAACTTCAGCGGCACGCGCGCGGCGATGGTTTCGCCACGCACGTTGTCGGAAGCGAACGGCACCACGCTGGCAACGAAGGCGCGCAGTTCGTTGCCGGGCGATGCACTCCACTCCGGCGGCAACAGGCCGGCCAGCAAGCCATTGCGCGCTATCTGGTCGATCTGTTCCTTCTGCTCCACCAGCCGGATGACAGCCGACTGCAACATGATGTTGGGCGGTACTGCGGCCTGCGGCAGCCGATAGCGCGGCGGCGGTGCGGACTCTTCCGGCGCGGCGCTTTCGTCCAGCAGTTCGTCCACCGTCGGCAGGCTGGTGCTGGCGAGCTCCTGCTCAACCGTTGCGGTGCTGGAATCGGGGCTGGCAGCTGGCTGCATGATGAGGGAGGGCGAGGCGCCGGATGCAGAGGGATTGATTCGTTAGCGGCCGCGGGCGGAGGAAATGAACCCGGCCCGTAAATCCATGTAGTGGGGGGGGCCCGCCGGGGGGCGCGGGGGGCGGGGCGGGGGGGGGGGGGGGGGCGGCCCGCGGGGGCGCGGGCGGCGCGGGCGGGACGGGG
>NZ_JBXFWF010000110.1:0-7700 GCF_056854515.1 Stenotrophomonas sp. STEN063 | reverse complement strand
TTGGTGTTCGATCTCGGGCCGCGCGCGGGCCAGCATTTGGGTCGCCGGGCCGAACTTGGGGCGTGGGGGGGCCGCCGTGGGGGGGCGCCACCACCTCACCCGAGTCCGCGCACCCACCCGACGAGGTAGCGGATTGCCGACTGCAGCTGTCTGACCGGCGGGGCAGTGGGAAGTTCCCGTGTTGCAGTGCAATATTTATTGTCCCGCAACCTGGACCGTTGCTTGGGCAGCGGGGGAAAAAACGTGATATTGCGGCCACTTGCATAGTCAAATGGGGACAAATGCCGGTTGTCTCGCAAATTGTCCCGCTGTTATACTTTCGCGGCTCGACGAGACGCCTTTGCGCGATTCGGCTCTTCCCTTTACCTGAAGCAGGACACTTTGACGTGCTGAACTCCGTTGACGCGGGTCGGCGACTGATGTTGCGCGCCGCGGTATACCCGCTGGCCGCAGTGGTGGTCCTGGCTCTGGCCTTCCTCTTCGTGGGGCCAAAGCATGCGCTGGGCGCCCTTGTATCGGGCCTGGCGGTGGTGGCAGGGACGGCGCTGGCCGCGTGGGTAGGGCTCGGTGGCGGCGTTCAGGCCGCTGGTTCAGCAATGATCCGCCTGTTCCTGGGGTTCATGCTGAAGATTGTGCTGATTGTTGCCGTGCTGGGAATGGCTTTTTTCTGGTGGCGACTTCCTCCTTTGGCTCTGCTGGCGGCAATTCCAGTGGCGCTGATGTTCCAGGTTCTGGCTCTGGCCAGACGTTGATTCACTCATAAAGGTTCCGGACACATGGCGGGCGAGGCTCTAACTCCTACCACGTACATCCAGCATCACCTGCAGAATCTGACCGCTCCGGTCGGTGAGGGCGGTGGTTTCTGGATGATCCACGTCGATACCATCGTCACCGCGGTCCTGATGGGCCTGCTGATGGTGTTCGCCTTCTGGATGGCAACCCGCAAGGCCACGGCTGGTGTGCCGGGCAAGTGGCAGGCGTTCGTTGAAATCTGCCTGGAGTTCGTTGACCGCCAGGCCAAGGACACCTACCACGGCAAGAGCAAGCTGATCACGCCCATCGCGATCACCATCTTCTTCTGGATCCTGTTGATGAACCTCATCAAGATGATCCCGGCCGATTTCATCGCCAAGCCGCTGGAGCTGGCAGGCATCCACTACTGGAAGCCGGTGCCGACCGCCGACGTCAATGCCACCCTGGGCATGTCGATCAGCGTGTTCATCCTGATGATCTTCTTCGCGCTGAAGTCCAAGGGCATCGGCGGCTTCGTCAAGGAATTCCTGACGGCTCCGTTCGGCAAGTGGATGATGCCGTTCAACCTGATCCTCAACATCGTCGAGTGGCTGAGCAAGCCGATCTCCCTGGCGATGCGACTGTTCGGCAACATGTTCGGCGGCGAAATCGTTTTCCTGCTGATCTGGGTGCTGGGCGGTGCCGGCGTGTTCGGTGCCGTTGCCGGTGGCGTGTTCGGCTTCGGCTGGATGCTGTTCCACCTGCTGGTGATCCCGCTGCAGGCCTTCATCTTCATGATGTTGACCATCGTGTACTTGAGCCTGTCGGAAGACAGTCACTAAAGTTACAAGCTTCACCCAGTTTCAACCTTCATCCGTTTCATCACCCTTAGCTACTTAAAGTTCCTGGAGATAACCATGTACTTCGCCGTCCTGACCAACCTCGCCCAAGTTCAGAGCTCCACCGCCCTTGCCGTCGGCATCATGATCGGCCTGGCCGCACTGGGCGCTGGCCTCGGTCTGGCCATCATGGCTGGTAAGTTCCTGGAGTCGGCCGCTCGCCAGCCGGAACTGATCCCGGTCCTGCAGGTCCGCATGTTCATCACCGCCGGCCTGATCGACGCCGCGTTCATCATCTCGGTCGCCGTTGGCCTGCTGCTGGCCTTCGCAAACCCGCTGGCTGCTGCCCTGCTGGCCGAAGCCGCCAAGCTGGCAGGCTGATCCAGCTGCAGTGAGACGGTCGGGTGCCTGTCGGCACCCGACTTCGGATGAAGGTTCGGTTGTGCCGCCACGGCGGCGCAGCCACCCCCGACACCAGCGATCGAGCTAATCATGAATATCAATCTCACCCTCTTTGCACAGGCCCTGGCCTTTGCTTTGCTGATCTGGATCATCGCGACCAAGATCTGGCCGCCGTTGTTGAAGGCCATTGAAGAGCGCCAGCAGAAGATCGCTGAGGGCTTGGCCGCTGCCGACCGCAGCCAGAAAGATCTGGCGCAGGCGGAAGTAAAGGTCAACGAGGCACTGAAAGAAGCCCGTGGCAAGGCCAACGAGATCATCGACCAGGCGCATGCCCGCGCGAACCAGATCGTTGAAGCCGCCAAGAACGAAGCCATCGCCGAAGCCACCCGCCAGAAAGAACTGGCCCAGGCTGAAATCGACGCTGCCGCCAACCGTGCCCGTGAAGATCTGCGCAAGCAGGTGTCCGCCCTGGCCGTGACCGGTGCCGAAAAGCTGCTCAAGCGCGAAATCGATGCCAACGCCCACAAGGCGCTGCTCGACGAGCTGGCTGCGGAGATCTGATCGATGAGCCAGGCCCTCACGCTTGCCCGCCCGTACGCCCGCGCCGCTTTCGCGATTGCGCGTGAGGAAGGCAAGTTCGCGCCGTGGTCGGACGCGCTTGCGTTCTCCGCCCGCGTTGCAGCCGATCCGCGCGTGTCGGCCTTGCTGTCGAATCCGCAGCTGAGCCGCGGCGATGCCGTCGCCCTGCTGACCCCGGACGCGACCAGCGAGACCTACGGTCGCTTCCTGGCCCTGCTGGCCGAAGGCCGCCGCCTGCAGCAACTGCCGGAAATCTCCGGTCTGTTCGAGCAGCTGCGCGCTGAAGCCGAACACGTGGTCAAGGCCACCGTCACCTCGGCCGCCGAACTGTCGGGCGAGGAACTGGACAAGATCAAGGCTGCGCTGCGCAAGCGTTTCGGCCGCGACGTCGAGGTATCGACCGCGGTGGACGCTTCGCTGATCGGCGGCGCCGTGATCGATGCCGGCGACGTGGTCATCGATGGCTCGCTCAAGGGCAAGCTGTCGCGCCTGCAGACCGCGCTCGCACACTGAATTCACATTACCGTCCGGCCACAAGCCGGCACTAGGACTTGACGATGGCTACCACGCTCAACCCCTCTGAAATCAGCGAACTGATCAAGACCCGCATCGAGAAGGTCGCCCTGTCCGCGGAATCGCGCAACGAAGGCACCGTCACCAGCGTGTCCGACGGCATCGTGCGCATCTTCGGTCTGGCCGACGTGATGCAGGGCGAAATGATCGAACTGCCGAACAACACCTTTGCCTTGGCACTGAACCTGGAGCGCGACTCGGTCGGCGCCGTGGTCCTGGGCGACTACCAGAACCTGCGCGAAGGCGACGTGGCCAAGACCACCGGCCGCATCCTGGAAGTGCCGGTGGGCCCGGAAATGCTCGGCCGCGTTGTCAACGCGCTGGGTGAGCCGATCGACGGCAAGGGCCCGCTGGGCACCGCGCTGACCGCTCCGGTGGAGCGCGTTGCGCCGGGCGTGATCTGGCGCAAGTCGGTCGACCAGCCGGTGCAGACCGGTTACAAGTCGGTCGACTCCATGATCCCGATCGGCCGTGGCCAGCGCGAGCTGATCATCGGTGACCGCCAGACCGGCAAGACGGCCATGGCGATCGACGCCGTGATCAACCAGAAGGGCACCGGCATCAAGTGCGTGTACGTCGCGATCGGCCAGAAGGCCTCGACCGTGGCCAACATCGTGCGCAAGCTGGAAGAGAACGGCGCCCTGGCCCACACCGTGGTCGTGGCTGCCACCGCTTCCGAATCGGCTGCGATGCAGTACATCAGCGCCTACGCTGGCTGCACCATGGGTGAGTACTTCATGGACCGCGGCGAAGACGCCCTGATCGTGTACGACGATCTGTCCAAGCAGGCTGTTGCCTACCGCCAGATCTCGCTGCTGCTGAAGCGCCCGCCGGGCCGCGAAGCCTACCCGGGTGACGTGTTCTACCTGCACTCCCGCCTGCTCGAGCGCGCAGCTCGCGTGTCGGAAGAGTATGTGGAGAAGTTCACCAACGGCGCCGTCACCGGCAAGACCGGTTCGCTGACCGCACTGCCGATCATCGAAACCCAGGCTGGCGACGTGTCCGCCTTCGTTCCGACCAACGTGATCTCGATCACCGACGGCCAGATCTTCCTGGAAACCGACCTGTTCAACGCCGGTATCCGTCCGGCCGTCAACGCCGGTATCTCGGTGTCGCGCGTCGGTGGTTCGGCCCAGACCAAGATCATCAAGAAGCTGTCCGGCGGCATCCGTATCTCGCTGGCCCAGTACCGTGAGCTGGCTGCGTTCGCGCAGTTCGCCTCCGACCTTGACGAAGCCACCCGCAAGCAGCTGGAGCGCGGTCAGCGCGTCACCGAGCTGATGAAGCAGAAGCAGTACGCACCGATGTCGATCGCCGACCAGGCGCTGTCGATCTACGCCGTCAACGAGGGCTTCCTCGACGACGTGCCGGTCAACAAGCTGCTCTCGTTCGAAGCCGGCCTGCACGCCCACTTCGCCAACACCGCAGGTGAGTTGACCTCCAAGATCAACAGCACCGGCGCCTGGAACGACGACATCGAAGCTGCCTTCAAGAAGGGCATCGCCGATTTCAAGAGCACCGGCACCTGGTAAGAGCGTATGTAGAGCGGAGCCTTGCTCCGCTTCACACTGATAAAGCGGGGCATAGCCCCGCTCTACGGGAATAAGAGATGGCAAGCGGACGCGAAATCAAAACCAAGATCAAGAGCGTGCAGAACACCCGCAAGGTGACGCGCGCGCTCGAAATGGTCTCGGCCTCCAAGATCCGCAAGGCGCAGGATCGGATGAAGACCTCGCGTCCGTACGCGCAGGCGATGAAGCAGGTGATCGGTCACCTGGCCCAGGCCAGCACCGATTTCCAGCACCCGTTCCTGGTCGAGCGTGAGCAGGTCAAGCGCGTGGGTTACATCGTGATCTCCTCCGATCGCGGTCTGGCCGGCGGCCTGAACAACAACCTGTTCCGCAAGACGGTCGCGGAAATGCGTGACTGGCAGGACAAGGGCGCCGAGATCGACGTGGTGACCGTTGGCCAGAAGGCCGGCGCGTTCTTCCGTCGCGTCAACGTCAACATGGCCGCCTCGGTGGCCAACATCGGCGACCAGCCCAAGCTGGAAACGCTGATCGGCGTGATCAAGGTCATGCTGGATGCTTTCACCGAAGGCAAGGTTGACCGCGTCTACCTGGTCTACAACCGCTTCATCAACACGATGACGCAGAAGGCCAGCTTCGACCAGCTGCTGCCGTTGCCGGCCGCCGAAAAGCAGGTGGCTTCGCACGACTGGGATTACCTGTACGAGCCCGACGCGGCAACCGTGCTTGAGCACGTGATCACCCGCTACATCGAATCGTTGGTGTATCAGGCGGTGCTGGAGAATGTTGCCTCCGAGCACGCAGCTCGCATGGTGGCGATGAAGGCGGCAAGCGACAACGCGAACAAGATGATCGGAACCCTGCAGCTGGTCTACAACAAGGCCCGCCAGGCAGCGATCACCCAGGAAATCTCCGAAATCGTCAGCGGCGCGGCAGCGGTCTAACGCGCGCAGTCAACAGCACACATTTAGAGGATGCAGCAATGAGTCAGGGCAAGATCGTTCAGATCATCGGCGCGGTCGTCGACGTCGAATTCCCGCGCACCGACGTGCCGAAGGTGTACGACGCGCTGAAGGTCGACAACACCGAAATCACGCTGGAAGTCCAGCAGCAGCTGGGTGACGGTATCGTCCGCGCGATTGCGCTGGGTTCGACCGACGGCCTGAAGCGTGGCCTGGTTGCCACCAACACCAACCGCGCCATCTCGGTGCCGGTCGGCGCTGGCACCCTGGGCCGCATCATGGACGTGCTGGGTCGCCCGATCGACGAAGCCGGCCCGGTGCAGGCTTCGGACAGCTGGGAAATCCACCGTTCGGCCCCGTCGTATGAAGACCAGTCTTCCTCGACCGAGCTGCTGGAAACCGGCATCAAGGTCATCGACCTGATGTGCCCGTTCGCCAAGGGCGGCAAGGTCGGCCTGTTCGGCGGCGCCGGCGTCGGCAAGACCGTCAACATGATGGAGCTGATCAACAACATCGCCAAGGCGCACAGCGGCCTGTCCGTGTTCGCCGGCGTGGGTGAGCGTACCCGTGAGGGCAACGACTTCTACCACGAAATGAAGGACTCCAACGTCCTCGACAAGGTGGCGATGGTGTACGGCCAGATGAACGAGCCGCCGGGCAACCGTCTGCGCGTTGCACTGACCGGCCTGACCATGGCGGAGTACTTCCGTGATGAGAAGGACGCCAGCGGCAAGGGCAAGGACGTGCTGCTGTTCGTCGACAACATCTACCGCTACACCCTGGCCGGTACCGAAGTGTCGGCACTGCTGGGCCGTATGCCGTCGGCGGTGGGTTACCAGCCGACCCTGGCCGAGGAAATGGGCGTCCTGCAGGAGCGCATCACCTCGACCAAGTCCGGCTCGATCACCTCGATCCAGGCCGTGTACGTGCCCGCCGATGACTTGACCGATCCGTCGCCGGCCACCACGTTCGCCCACTTGGATTCGACCGTGACCCTGTCGCGTTCGATCGCCTCGCTGGGTATCTACCCGGCCGTGGATCCGCTGGACTCGACCTCGCGCCAGATGGACCCGCAGGTCATCGGTACCGAGCACTACGACACCGCACAGCGCGTCCAGCAGACCCTGCAGAAGTACAAGGAACTGAAGGACATCATTGCCATCCTGGGCATGGACGAACTCTCCCAGGAAGACAAGGAAGCCGTGTCGCGCGCCCGTAAGATCGAGCGCTTCTTCAGCCAGCCGTTCCACGTGGCCGAAGTGTTCACCGGCTCGCCGGGCAAGTACGTGCCGTTGAAGGACACCATCCGTGGCTTCAAGGCCATCGTCGATGGCGAATACGACCACCTGCCGGAGCAGGCGTTCTACATGGTCGGCGGCATCGAAGAAGCGGTCGAGAAGGCCAAGAAGATGGCTGAAAAGGCCTAATAACCACGTAGGGCGGAGCATGCTCCGCCCACGCGGCAACCTGCGGTGGGCGCAGGCCCACCCAACCAGGCGAAGAGAGATCCATGAGCACCATCCGTTGCGACATCGTCAGTGCCGAGCAGCAGATCTTCAGCGGCGAAGCGACCCTGGTCGTGGCCACCGGTGAGCTGGGCGAGCTGGGCATCGCGCCCAAGCACGCACCGCTGATCACCCGTCTGAAGCCGGGTAAGGTCGTGGTCACCACCGCTGCAGGCGAGCACCTGGATTTCGCCATTTCCGGCGGCATCCTGGAAGTACAGCCGCAGGTCGTTACCGTGCTGGCCGACACTGCCATCCGCGCCAGCGACATCGATGAAGCATCGGTGCGCAAGGCCAAGGAAGAAGCAGAGCGCGTGCTGGCACACCGTGGCGAAGCCATGGAACTGGCCGAGGCACAGCAGAAGCTGGCCGAAGTCACCGCCCAGCTGCAAGCCCTGGAGCGCCTGCGCCGCAACCTCAAACACTGAGGATTGCAGCAGCATCAAGAAAAACGCCGGCCAACGCCGGCGTTTTTTTTGCACGAGCTGTTGTAGTGGGGGGGGCCGCGCGCGGGATAGGAGCCGCGCATACAGCAAGAGAAACCACGGATGCAGCCCCCGGGCGGCCAGCACGCACAGG
>NZ_JBXFWF010000109.1:0-7960 GCF_056854515.1 Stenotrophomonas sp. STEN063 | reverse complement strand
CCTCTCCATACCAGTTCGCTCTCCTCCCGCGCGGCCTCCTTTGTGGCGTGGCTTGCTTCCGGCCCCCCGGCCCCGCCCCCCGCGGCCCCCCCACTACGTTGTTTCGCTCTTGCTCAAAGCCCTTCTCCCGCAAGCGGGAGAAGGGTTGGGATGAGGGGGCTTTGGACTTTGCCGGTGAAGCCCCTGCCGAGCATGGCTCGGCACTACAGGAGGGCCAAAGCCTGCCCTCCCCTTCGCACTGCGTGCAAAAGGGAGGGAGCCGCTCGTCAGCGCTTCTTGCCGGCTTCTGCACCCAGCCAACGGTCCAGCCAGTCTTCGCTTTCAGCCAGCATCGTCATGATCGATTCGCGTGCGCGGTAACCATGCGACTCGTTCGGCAGCATCACCAGGCGTGAGGTGCCACCCAAGCCCTTCACCGCAGCGAACATGCGCTCGCTCTGGATCGGGAAGGTGCCGGAGTTGTTGTCGTCCTCGCCGTGGATGAACAGGATCGGGTCCTTGATCTTATCGGCGTAATTGAACGGCGACATCTTCTGGTACACCTCCTGCGCCTGCCAGTAGTTGCGCTCTTCGGCCTGGAAACCGAAAGGTGTCAGCGTGCGGTTGTACGCACCCGAGCGCGCAATGCCAGCCTTGAACAGACGCGTATGCGCCAGCAGGTTGGCAGTCATGAAGGCGCCGTAGGAATGGCCACCCACCGCAATGCGCTCACGGTCACCAACACCACGTTTCACCACTTCATCGACCGCTGCCTGTGCGCTGGCAACCAGCTGCTGCACATAGGTGTCGTTCGGCTCGGTGTCGCCTTCACCAACGATCGGCATGGTCGGGTTATTCAGCACCACATAGCCCTTGGCCAGGAAGGCCTGCGGACCCCAATAGCTGATGGCGTTGAAGCGATACTTGGAACCGCTGACCTGGCTGGCATCGGCTGCGGATTTGAACTCTGCCGGGTAAGCCCACATCAGCACCGGGCGCGGGCCGTCCTTCTTGACGTCGTAGCCCGGCGGCAGCAGCAGGTCGGCGGTGAGTTCGACACCGTCGGCACGCTTGTAGCGGATCTGCTCCTTCTTCACGCCACGCAATGCAGGCAACGGATGGGCAAAGTGAGTGAGTTCAACCGGCTGCGCATCTGCCGCCAAGGTACGGGCGATCAGGTTGGCCGGCACGTCATTGGATTCACGGTAGGTGAGGATGCGACCACCCTCGCCTTCGCTGATGCTCAAGGGCATTTCGTAGTACGGCGCCTGCGACTGGAATACACGCTCGCTCTTGCCGCTGGCAAGGTCCACGCGGTCCAGGAATGGGCGATCACCTTCCGCCGACGCACCCTCGCCGATACGGTAAAAACTGTTGCCGTCGGCACTCAACTGCAAACGGGAGCGGCCAGCGTTGTCGGTGCTCAACACCGGCTCACCCGGGTCGCCATAGCGGTCATCTTCCGAACGCTGTACCAACAATGTTGCTGCCTGATCCAGATGGTCCGGGGCGATCTTCCACTGCTTCACCTGACGGCTCTTCCACCAGTACTCATCCAGCAGCGCCAATTCGCCATTGGCCCAGGTAACCCCTGCGTAGCGCGAGCCCAGCTGCGCCAGCGTCACCGGCGGCTTGTCGAACGGCGCGGCCTGCAGCAGCACCGCATCGCGCACCTTGGCCTCACGCGACGGGTCACCGCCATCCTGTGCCTCAGCCCACACCAGCGAAGCCGGCGCATCGGCGCGCCAGCTGATCGAACGCACGCCGGTGGGCACCGCATCGTTGCCGGTCGGCAGGCCATCCACCAGCGGCAGACGCGCCACCGTGTGCACCAGCTTGCCCTGGGCATCCAGTACTTCAATGTTGCGTGGGAAGCGGCTGACCGGCACCGCATAGGAGAACGGCCGCTGCACGCGCTGGCTCAACAGGTACTTGCCGTCGGGCGAGGCTGACAGTCCCAGATAGATGCCGGCTGTACCAACCGGGGTACTGTCGCCGTTGATCGACACCCGCACCGGCTGTGCCTGCAGGTAGTACTCGAACAGGCGCGCGTCGTCTTCGTTCTTCAACATGTCCTGGTAGGTCCGCACCGAGCGCACGCCCTGGCCGACCTCGGTCTGCTGCACGGCCGGGCCGGTCGGCACGCCATCGGCCAGCGGCGGTGCCCCCTGGCCAGCCGGACGCTGCATGACCAGCAGCGCGTCGCTGCCCGGCAACCATGCATAGCCGGTACCGACAATGCTGTTCAGGCGCTCGGCAACACGGCGCGCACTGCCAGCCTGCACGTCCACCAACCACAGTTCATTGGCCCCGGTCGCCGGGTCCAGCTGGTTGAAGGCCAGGTACTTCTGGTCCGGTGACCACGTCAATGCGGCCACCGACAGCGGCTGCGGCAGGCCGGTGATCTGGCGCTCCTTGCCATCGATGTTGGACGCCAGCCACAGCTTGCTGCCGAACGAGAAACGGCTGTCGGAGACGGTTTTGGGGTGGATCCGCAGGCCGGCCAGCTTCAGCTCCGGGGCGGCGACCTGGGCAATCGACGGCAGCGCCGGAATCTGCAGCAGCGCGGTCAGGTCCCCTTTGGGCGACAGGTACAGGCTGGGCGCGCGCGGGGCATCCACCACCGCCTGCAGCGCGGCCGACGGCAGCCGGTAGCCTTCGCCCTGCTGGGCGCCCTTCTGCGCCGCAGGCGGGGTCAGCGCCATGACCGGTGGTACTGCCAGCAGCAGGCCGGCACACAACACCAGTGCGGCTGAAGCACGACGGCGGCGGTGGGGAGACAGATTCATGGCGCATTCCTGTTGGACGGAAACAATCCCCCAACTTAACAATCCCCCTTGCCCGTGGCCCCTGCCGTTGGTTGGGCCCGCAGCGCTGACAGCTGGCCGCGATATACTGGGCAGCCCGTTCCGAGGGGCGCTGCGACCGTTGGGTGGACCTGTCCACCACCGCCCATGCTCTTGCATGGATTTCACCAACGGCCAGGCTCGGACGGCTTTCATGCAACAACGGCGCCCGGCGAACGCGAGCCTGCTCGCACCACACCGGAGCTCTAAATGAACGCTGTTGCCGCTACCTTCTCGCAGGAAGGTGATTACAAGATCCGCGATATCTCGCTGTCCGATTGGGGCCGCAAGGAACTGGACATCGCCGAGCACGAAATGCCGGGCCTGATGTCGATCCGCCGCAAGTACCAGGCCGAGCTGCCGCTGAAGGGCGTGCGCGTGACCGGCTCGCTGCACATGACCATCCAGACCGCGGTACTGATCGAGACCCTGAAGGACATCGGCGCCAACGTGCGCTGGGCCTCGTGCAACATCTTCTCGACCCAGGACCACGCAGCCGCTGCGATTGCCGCCACCGGCACGCCGGTGTTCGCCTGGAAGGGTGAGTCGCTGGAAGAATACTGGGACTGCACCCTGGACGCGCTGACCTTCACCCTGGCCGATGGCACCCTGACCGGTCCGGAGCTGGTGGTCGATGACGGCGGCGACGTCACCCTGTTGATCCACAAGGGCTACGAGCTCGAGAACGGCAGCAACTGGGTCAACGAACCGGCTTCCTCGCACGAAGAACAGGTCATCAAGAACCTGCTCAAGCGCGTTGCCACCGAGCGCCCGGGTTACTGGGGCCGCGTGGTAAAGGATTGGAAGGGCGTCTCCGAAGAGACCACCACCGGCGTGCACCGCCTGTACCAGCTGGCCCAGGCCGGCACCCTGCTGATCCCGGCGATCAACGTCAACGACTCGGTCACCAAGAGCAAGTTCGACAACCTGTACGGCTGCCGCGAGTCGCTGGCCGATGGCCTGAAGCGCGCGATGGACGTGATGCTGGCCGGCAAGGTTGCCGTGGTCTGCGGCTACGGCGACGTCGGCAAGGGCTGCGCGGCCTCGCTGCGTGCCTACGGCGCGCGCGTGGTGGTCACCGAGATCGACCCGATCTGCGCCCTGCAGGCCGCGATGGAAGGCTTCGAGGTCAACACCATCGAATCCACCCTGGGCCGTGCCGACCTGTACGTCACCACCACCGGCAACAAGGACATCATCCGCATCGAGCACTTGAGCGCGATGAAGGACCAGGCCATCGTCTGCAACATTGGTCACTTCGACAATGAAATCCAGGTCGATGCACTGGTGGCCTACAAGGGCGTGCAGCACGTCAACATCAAGCCGCAGGTGGACAAGTACATCTTCCCGAACGGCAACGCGATCTTCCTGCTGGCCGAAGGCCGCCTGGTCAACCTCGGCTGCGCCACCGGCCACCCGAGCTTCGTGATGTCCAACTCGTTTGCCAACCAGACGCTCGCACAGATCGACCTGTGGGCGAACAAGGACAGCTACGAGAACAAGGTGTACCTGCTGCCGAAGAAGCTGGACGAAGAAGTTGCGCGTCTGCACCTGGAGAAGATCGGCGTCAAGCTGACCACTCTGAGCCAGGAACAGGCCGACTACATCGGCGTGCCGGTCGACGGCCCGTTCAAGCCGGACCACTACCGCTACTGATCGGCAAGGCCATTGCCTTTGCTTCAGCCCCTCTCCCGCCCGCGGGAGAGGGGTTGGGGTGAGGGCAGCTTCAGCCGGTAAAGCCCCTGCCGAGCATGGCTCGGCACTACAGTTTGAGCCCCTCTCCCGTTCACGGGAGAGGGGTTGGGGTGAGGGCAGCTTCAGCCGGTAAAGCCCCTGCCGAGCATGGCTCGGCACTACAAGTCTTCCCGCGCACGCTGGAAGGGATGGAGTGAGGGCAAGCTTTGCAACGAACGGGCGCCGCAAGGCGCCCGTTCTGTTTGCGGCACAATCGCCCCAACACGATTGCCTGCCTCCGCCATGACTGCACTTTTCCCCGACGCCATCACCGCACAGCTCGCCCTCGCCTGCGACGTGATCCGGCAGCAACTGGCAGCCAACCTCATCGCCATTTACCTCTACGGGTCCGCACTCGACGGTGGTTTGAAGCCGCTCAGCGATATCGACCTGCTGGTGATCGTGGCCCAGCATCCCGACACTGCTACCCTGCGACAACTGCAACGCGACCTGCTGACGATCTCGGTGCCGCCTGGCCAGCATCCAACACTGCGTGCGTTGGAAGCGACAGTGATCGCTCAAGCCGAAGTGACGCCTTGGCGCCATCCAGCACGCCGCGAGCTGCAGTTCGGCGAATGGCTGCGGCAGGACATCCTTGCTGGCATCCTGGAACCGCCCATGCAGGATCCCGATCTCGCCATCCTCCTGACCACGGCCCGTCAGCACAGCATCGCCCTGCATGGCCCCGCCCTCGCCGAACTACTGCCGCCAGTGCCCGGTCAGGACTTCAAGCAGGCATTGGCTGACACCCTGGTGCTATGGAACACCGCAGACGATTGGCATGGCGAGGAAACAAACATCGTGCTCACATTGGCGCGCCTCTGGTACAGCGCACAGACAGGAAAGATCGCGCCGAAGGACGTCGCTGCGGAGTGGCTGCTGCAGCATCTGCCGGAGCAGCATCACGCCGTTGTCAGGCAGGCGCGGCGGGCGTATCTCGCCCCGGCCGACGCCATTCTCCCCTGGCCTGCTGCACCACTGGCTGCTTTCATTCACACCGCCAAGGCGCGCATCAGCGAGATCCTGCAGGCGAGCACCGGCTGAGTCGCCAACAAGCCGCCTTTGCCGCATCATTGCCGAGCCTCCCTCCTACCAGGAAACGCAGATGACCAGCAGCGAAAAAGTCCAAGGCCCGGCATCGTATTTCCCGTCCATCGAGAAGACGTACGGCAAGCCGGTAAAGCACTGGCTGCAGCTGCTGGACACGGTCAAGGACAAGAAACACATGGAGCAGGTGGCCTTCCTCAAGGAACAGCACAACATCGGCCACGGTCATGCCAACGCACTGGTCGCTTACCAGCGGGCACAGAACGGAAGCTGACAGGCCCCCGGCAAGCGCTACACACGACACGCTTGTGCCCTCTCCGACAAGAATCCCGCCATGCAACCCACCCTCATCGAGCGCCCGGCCTTCAACGTCATCGGCATGGAAGCAATCTTCCGCGAAGGCGAAGATGGCTATGCTGAACTCTGGCAACGCTTCATCCCGCGCGAGAATGAAGTCACCGGCAAGATCGATCCCGTCGTCAGCTACGGCGTCTGCATACCGCAGGCCGACCGCACGCTGCGCTACATCACCGGTTTCGAGGTGAGCGAGATAGCAGTCATCCCGGAAGGCATGGTCCGCGTCCAGGTTCCTGCGCAACGCTATGCCGTTTATACCCACACTGGCACTGCGCCGCAGATCAGCGCAACGTTCCAGGAAATCTACGATCACCTGCTGGCCGATCACGGTCTACAGGCAAAAGACGGCGTTGACCTGGAACGCTACGACGCACGCTTTGACGATCCGTTCGATCCGGAATCGCAGATGGAACTGCATATCCCGATCCATTGATCGGCAAGCCAGGCAGCTTGCTCGCCGACTCCTGTTCTGGGAGTGCGGGAGTTTCAGCAGCTCCATGCACTCCGGCCAAGCAGAGCGAACAGGCGCCTCTCGGCGCCCGTTTCGCATGCGCCCCCGCATCAGCCGCGATGGATGGAAACCCCACCATCCACCAACATCGCCGCGCCAGTCATGAATGACGACTGGTCCGAGGCCAAGAACATCGCCGCCGCCGCCAACTCGCGTGGATCGGCAATACGCTTCAGTGCATGCAACTGCGCCACCAGCGCCATCGCTTCCGGCGAGCCATTCATTTCATGCGCCATCGGGGTATCAGTACCGCCAGGCAACAAGGCATTGACCCGCAGTCCTTGCGGTCCGAACTCCGAGGCCAATGCCTGGGTCAGCCCGATGATGCCGGACTTGCTGGCCGCATACGCCGCAGCACCGGCGAAACCCACCGTATGCCCGACGAAGGTTGACGTGAATATCAGGCTACCAGCGCCGCCGCGCAGCATCGCCGGGACCTGATGCTTGGCGGCCAGGAACATCGCGGTGAGGTTGGTATCCAGCGTGCGCTGCCAATCGGCCAGCGCCAGCCCGGGTGTCGGTCCCAACGGCCCCATCATGCCTGCGTTGTTGAAGGCCACGTCCAGCCGACCGTACTGATCCAACGCCAGATCGACCAAGGCCTTTGCATAGGCCTCTTCGCAGACATCGCCCGGCAGACACACCGCAGTGCCGCCACTTCCGGCAATCTCCGCGACAAGCCGATCCAACTCGGCAGCGCGACGCGCTCCCAGCACAAGGGCCGCGCCTTCTGCGGCGAACAACACTGCTGCAGCACGGCCAATACCGGAACTGGCACCGGTGATGATCGCAACCTTTCCATGTAGCTGCTTCATGTAAGCTCCAATCGACAAGGGAGCTGCATGCTGCATCCATGCCGGCAGCATTGCCCGCCAGATTCGGACACCAAAGCCGAGCTCCAACAGCTGCAACCGGAGTCAACGCGCGATGGCTGATATCACGCCGCAGGAGATGAGATGAGCGACTTCACCGATGTGCGCTTTACCCTCGCCGTGCAGGATCTGGCAAAGTCCACCGACTACTACGCTTCAGTGCTTGGCCTGCAAATGGATTTCACTGCGCCCGGCTGGAGTTTCATGTCACGCGGCAGCTTCCGGGTGATGCTGGGCGAATGCATCGACGCTACGCCGCCGCATGCGCTTGGTGATCACTCCTGGTATGGCTACATAACCGTGGCAGACGCCAGCAGTCTGTTTGATGAGTACCAAGCGGCGGGCGCGGAATTCACCCAGCCGCTCGCTGACAAGCCCTGGGGCATGCGCGAGTTTGGAGTACGCACCATAGACGGCCACAGGATCATGTTTGGACAGGAGCTTTGAGCCCTGCGGTTACGGGGTACTGGAGCGTGCTCACCGGGGGTGTTGTAGGAGCGGCGTAAGCCGCGAAGCCGGTGGTTCGTCAGATTGCATAAATATCCGGTATTTCAGCACCGTCAGCTTCGCGGCTTTACCCGCGCCTACAAAAAAACCGGTTATTCGTGGGCGCC
>NZ_JBXFWF010000108.1:0-7982 GCF_056854515.1 Stenotrophomonas sp. STEN063 | reverse complement strand
GGGAACGTCCCTATTGTGGGAACCGCTGTAGTGCCGCGCCATGCTCGGCCGGGGCCGTCCCCCCTGCTGCGAAGCGCCCACACCCCCCCCCCCCCCCCCCCCCCGCGCCGGCCCCCCCCCCCCCCCCCCGGCCGGTGCATGGTCGCGCGCGTGCAGGCGCAGGCCATCGTTGCTGCTCCAGTACAGATCATCGTAAGACTGGGTCATGCAGGTGTTTCCTAGAAATCGTAGCGGACGCTGAGGCTGTACTGGCGCGGCGGGCCATAGAAGCCGATCAGGGTGCCGACTGCCGGGATGTTGTAACCGGTGGTGCGGTATTCCTTGTCGGCCAGGTTGGTGCCCTGCAGCGAGAAGGTCCAGGCGTCATTGAGCTTCCAGATCACGCCGGCATTGACCAGCCCGTAGCCGTCCTGGCGGATCACCGGGCTCAGGTCGGTGGTCGGCCACACTTCGCTCTGGTAGCTGTAACCCACGCGTGCGGACAGGTTGCTGCCATTGGCCAGTTCGGTGCGGTACTCCACGTTCAGTGCACCCGAGAAATCCGGCGCATTGGTGAATTTCATCTGTTTGGCGACGTTGACGCCACGGTCCATGTACTCGTCGTACTTGGTGTCCAGCCAGGCCAGGTTGCCGGAGATCAGCCAGTGCGCGGTGGGCAGGTACTGGTATTCGATTTCCAGGCCGTTGACGGTGCCCTTGCCGGCATTGGTGAAGTCGCCGAAGAAGGCATCGTTGACGCCGTCGCCATTGGTGTCGATGCCGGTGAACACCGACAGCTGGATGTCCTTGTACTTGTTGTGGAAGGCGGACAGGTTCAGGAACAGGCGCGAGTCGAGGAAGCCCATTTTGCTGCCGATCTCGAAGCTGTCGACGGTCTCGTCATCGAAGGGCTCGGCCGAGCGCGGCACCGCCACGGCGTTGGCGCGGATGTTGTAACCGCCGGACTTGAAGCCGCGCGTGGCCAGACCGTAGACCATGATGTCCGGGGTGATCTGGTAGTCCAGCGACACCTTCGGCGAGACGTTCTTGAAGTTGGTGGTCTTGTCGAAGTCCGCAGCGACTGCGATCGGGCGGCTGAAGGTCGCGTCGGAGTAGAAACGGTTCAACACGACCGCACGCTTGTCCTCGTCGGTGTAGCGGGCGCCGACGTCGAGCTTGAGCTTGTTGGTCAGGTCGAAGGTCCAGTCCGCATAGAGCGCGATGCTGTCGGTCAGCACCTTGCCGCGGGTATCGCCGAACTGCAGGTTGAAGAAGTTGTTGCGGATCTGTCCGCCAGCTTCACCACTGAACTGGTACAGGCCAACCACACCGCGCACGCGGCCGCCGGCGTCGTAGTTCAACTGCAGCTCGTTGCTGACCTGGCTGTCCTCGTAGAAGCCGCCGACGTCGGCCAGCTTGACCTGCGTGGTGTCGAAGTCGATGTTGGAGTGGCTGTCGGATTCGCGCTTGGCGACCACATACTTCAGTGCAATGTCGTCGTTGGGGCGCCAATTGACCGTAGCCGAGGCGCCCTTGGTCTCGACGCTGTTGAGGTTCTGCATGCCCGAGCGGATGTCGTAGCGGTCATCCATCGGCGGGTAGGCCGGGGTGAACGGGTTAGGTGCCAGCATCTTCGAACCACGCATGCCGGACTGGTCATCAATCCAGTCCAGCGCGAACTGCACGTCGAAGTCGTCGCCTGCATAGGCGCCCAGGTTCAGGCGTGCGGCATTGATCTGTTTGTCGCTGATCGGCTGGCCGGTCAGCGTGTTCTCGCCGAAGCCGTCGCGGTTCATGCTGGCCACCGCGATGCGTCCGCGCAGGCCGCTGTCGGCGCCGCCCAGCGGGCCGCCGATGGCGGCCTTGGCATCAAGCTGGTTGTAGTTTCCGGCGGTGACCTGGGCATAGCCCTCGACCTGCGTGGGCAGGCCGCGCGAGATGTACTTGATCGCGCCGCCAATGGTGTTCTTGCCGTACAACGTGCCCTGCGGGCCGCGCAGTACTTCGATGCGTGAGACGTCGAACACGTCCAGCAGGGCACCCTGCGGGCGAGCGATGTAGACGTCATCCAGATAGATGCCCACGCCCGGGTCCGCGCCCCAGGTGGGATCGGACTGGCCGACGCCGCGGATGTAGGCGGTGACCGTGCTGCTGGCGCCGCGCGCCGCGTAGATGGTCAGGTTCGGTACCTGTGAGTCGAGATCGGCGATGTCCTGCACGTTCAACTTGTCCAGCGCTTCGGAGGTGAAGGCGGTGACCGCGACCGGCACTTCCTGCAGGGTTTCTTCGCGCTTGCGCGCGGTGACGGTGATGCTGTCCAGGTTGGTGGCCGAAGCGGCCTTGCCCTCCGTCGCCGCAGCCGGTTGTGCTTCCTGTGCCAATACCGGCCCGGAGGCCAACAGCGCGCCGATCATCAGGCTCAAACAATTCCGCTTCATTCGGTCCTCCCCAGGCAAGTGCGTTGTAGATGGCCGCATGCCACCCTCGGAGCCAAGGCTAGCGACGCGGGTGTGCACCAGCGAGTGGACCTAGGTCCAGTCGGCAGCGGCCATCAGATCAGGATACTGGGCGCCTCTCCACTCGGAAGCGCCGTATGTCGTTACTGATCGTACTTGCAGCGCTGGGCTTCCTCATGCTGGTGGCCTACCGCGGTTACAGCGTGATCCTGTTCGCGCCCATTGCCGCACTCGGCGCGGTGCTGCTGACCGACCCGTCGCTGGTGGCACCGATGTTCACCGGCTTGTTCATGGACAAGATGGTCGGCTTCCTGAAGCTGTACTTCCCGGTGTTCCTGCTGGGTGCGGTGTTCGGCAAGCTGATTGAGTTGTCCGGCTTCTCCAAATCGATAGTCGGGGCGGCGATCCGGTTGTTCGGCCCGCAGCGGGCGATGCTGTCGATCGTGCTGGTGTCGGGCCTGCTCACTTACGGTGGCGTGTCGTTGTTCGTGGTGGTGTTCGCGGTCTATCCGTTTGCTGCCGAGATGTTCCGCCAGAGCAATATCCCCAAGCGGCTGATCCCGGCGACGCTGGCGGTGGGCGGTTTCAGCTTCACCATGGATGCGCTGCCGGGCACGCCGCAGATCCAGAACATCATTCCGACCACGTTCTTCGGCACCGACACCTGGGCCGCGCCTGTGCTCGGCATCCTCGGCAGCATCTTCGTGCTGGCGGTGGGCATGGCTTACCTGGAGTGGCGCCGTCGCGTTGCCGTGCGCAATGGCGAGGGCTATGGCGATCCGGCGACGTTGGTCAACGAGCCGGTGCCGTTCACTGGTACCAATCTGGCGCATGCGGGCATTGCGGTGTTACCGCTGCTGCTGGTGTTCGTATCGAACAAGCTGTTCACCCTCGGCATTCCGCATTGGTATGGCGCCGAGCACAGCTTCGTGCCGTCCATCCTCGGCAAGTCCGCTCCGGTGGTGCAGGAAGTGCCGAAGATCGCTGCGATCTGGGCGGTGGAGGGGGCGCTGCTGGTGGGCATCCTGTCGGTGATGCTGTTGGCCTGGCGGCCGGTGGTGACCCAGTTTGCCGATGGCACCAAGACCGCGATCAGTGGCGCCTTGTTGGCCGCGATGAACACTGCCTCGGAGTATGGCTTTGGCGCGGTGATCGCTGCATTGCCGGGTTTCATGGTGGTGGCCAATGCCTTGGGTTCGATCAAGGACCCGCTGCTGCATGAAGCCGTTACCGTGACCGGCCTGGCTGGCGTCACCGGCTCTGCCTCCGGCGGCATGAGCATCGCCTTGGCGGCGATGTCGGAGACCTTCATCGAGAACGCGCAGGCGGCTGGCATTCCGATGGAAGTGCTGCACCGGGTTGCGTCGATGGCCTCGGGCGGCATGGACAGCCTGCCGCACAACGGCGCCGTGATCACCTTGTTGATGGTGACCGGGCTGACCCATCGTCAGGCCTACAAGGACATTTTCGCCGTGACCATCATCAAGACCCTGGCGGTGTTCGTGGTGATCGGCATCTATTACGCCACCGGCTGGGTTTGACAGCGGCGTCGCAACACCCTCTGGAAGGCTGGTCCACGAGGATTTCCGGTACGACTTCATCCACGACTCACGCATGAGGATCTGGCTATGAAATCTGGAATCGCTTCAATCAAGGCTCTTGTACTGCTGCTGTGCAGCTGGCTGGCGGCGGGCAGCGCGTTCGCGCAAAGCGCTGCAGGCCATTGGGATTTCGGTGTGTACGGCAACCTTTTCGGTGCCCGCGAGTACCAGGTGTGGGTGCCGGCGGGTTATGAGACAAGCAAGCCATTGCCGGTGCTGCTGGTACTACATGGCTGCGTCAACGGGCCCAACCTGATGGGCGAAGCCTCGGGCTTCAATGATGTCGCCGATGTCGAAGGTTTCATCGTGGTCTATCCGCGGCAGAACGTTACCTCCAATCCGACCCGCTGCTGGAACTGGCAGCTGCCGATCAACCAGGCGCGTGGAAGCGGTGAGGCCTCGATCCTGGCGGGGATCGTCGATGCGGTGAAGGCCGGTTATGCCGTTGATCCGCGCCGGGTCTACGTCACCGGCATCTCTGCCGGCGGTGCGATGACCTCGATCATGCTGGCCTGCTATTCGGACGTGTTCGCTGCCGGTGCCATCCATTCCGGCGGCATGTACAAGGGCGCAACCACCATATCTGGCAGCGCCTATGCGTTGTTGGCGGGCAGCATCTATTCGCCGGAGAGCAATGGCAAGCTTGCCTGGCAGTGCTCGGGCTCGCCGTCGCCGCGCCCGTTGCCGGTGCTGGTGTTCCATGGCAGCGCCGATGCCACGGTCAACCCGGTGAACGGCCAACAGGCGGTGCGTCAGTTCCTGCAGACCAACGACCTGGCCGATGACGGGCTGGACAATGACTCGGTCAAGTACGTGCCGACCAGCACGGTTGCCGGGCAGGTGCCGGGTGGGCGCGCGTACACGGTCAAGAACTACACCTACGGCGGCAAGACCCTGGTCCAGGACTATCTGGTGCATGGCATGGGTCATGCGTGGAGCGGCAGCACCTCCGGCCTGCCGTTCACCGACCCGCAGGGGCCGGATGCAACCCTGATCACCTGGTTGTTCCTGAAGGACCAGCTGCGCTGAGCGCTTGCAACGCGGGAATTGATTGAAGCGTGTCATTGCCAGCGTGGGAGCAATCGGCTCCTGCGCTGGCGTGTGGTTTTATGATGTTATCGGCTGGCGATGCCATCGAATTGCAACCTTGTGCGGTGATGATCTGCGCGCCTCATGCCGCGCAGTCGGCCCTATCCGGGCTGAGCGCAATCATCAACTGCCAACCAAGGCCATTCCATGCAGCGTCACCGCATCACTTCTGCAGTCACCCGTACCACCCATCATTTTCCGCGTCGCTCGCTGCTGGCCCAGGCCTGCGCATTGTTGATCCTGCCACTGGCCGCACAGACCGCGCTGGCCCAGGATGCCGCGCCGGCCGAGGCGCGCAGCGCCGCCACGGCGCTGGACACCATCACCGTCACCGCCGAGCGCCGCGAGCAGAACCTGCAGGACGTGCCGGTATCGGTGGGCGTGGTACAGGGCGAGGCGCTGCGCAGCTATACCGAAGGTGCCGATGACACCTTGCTGGCGCTGTCCGGCCGCGTCCCCAGCTTCTATGCCGAGACCACCACCGGGCGCATCTTCCCGCGCTTCTATATCCGTGGCCTGGGCAATATCGATTTCTACCTCGGCGCCTCGCAGCCAGTCTCCATCATCCAGGACGACGTGGTGCTGGAGCATGTGGTATTGAAGTCCAATCCGGTCTATGACGTGGACCAGGTGGAAGTGCTGCGCGGCCCGCAGGGCTCGTTGTTCGGCCGCAACACCACCGCCGGCATCGTCAAGTTCGATACCGCCAAGCCCAGCCAGGATCCGAGCGGCCGGGTGAATGTCAGCTACGGCAGCTACAACACGGTCGCCATCGACGGTGGCATGGGCGGCGCGATCAATGACGTGCTGTCCTACCGTGTGTCGACCCTGTACCAGCATCGCGACGATTGGGTGGACAACACCTATCGCGGCCCCAGCGCCGATGGCACGGTGACGCCGAAGAACGACACGATGGGCGGCTACGACGACCGCAACCTGCGTCTGCAGCTGCTGTACAAGCCGAACGAGCAGTTCTCGTTGCTCGGCTCCGTGCATACCCGCGACTATGAAGGCACCTCCACCCTGTTCCTGCGCAATGCGCTGGTGAAGGGCAGCAATCGCGTCGATGTGCCGCGTGACAAGGTCGCCTTCGATGAGGCCGACAACAACCCGCAGGCCTACAAGACCCACGGTGGCTCGCTGAAGGCCACTTATGACTTCGGCAACACCACGCTGACCTCGATCAGCGCCTACGAGACCACCTCCGGCTACAGCCGTGGCGATACCGATGGCGGTGCCGCGGCGAACTATCCGGTCAATGGCCTGCCCAACGGCTATGGCCAGTCGATGGGCCAGGTGCAGGACCTGGACCAGTTCACCCAGGAGCTGCGCCTGGCTTCCAATGCCACCGATCCGCTGTCATGGCAGGTTGGAGCGTTCTACTTCGATGGCCGCGACACCACCGATTTCTACCAGCGCGCCTGGTTCCTCGACGCACCGGCACGCAATCCCAACAACTGGGTGCGCCTGCGCAACATCAATACCTCGTGGGCAGGCTTCGGCCAGGTTAGCTGGAAGGCCACCGATGCGCTGACCTTGACC
Source organism: Stenotrophomonas sp. STEN063 (assembly GCF_056854515.1). Classification (NCBI taxonomy): domain Bacteria; kingdom Pseudomonadati; phylum Pseudomonadota; class Gammaproteobacteria; order Lysobacterales; family Lysobacteraceae; genus Stenotrophomonas; species Stenotrophomonas sp. STEN063. Next base: position 1,315 of record NZ_JBXFWF010000108.1, on the reverse strand, counting down.
GCTGGTATCCGTGCGACCAAGGACGAGAAGAGCACGCGTCTGCTGAAAACCGCCGACACCGCTGCCGGTCTGGTCACCTACAAGGGCCGCCACAACGTCGAGATGTCGGACACCCAGCCGAGCTGGGACCTGAGCGCGATGTATGAAGTCAGCCCGGAGCTGAGCCTTTACGCACGCGTGGCACGTGGCTTCCGTGGGCCGACCATCCAGGGCCGCTCGGCGGTATTCAATGCCGACTTCACCACTGCCGATTCGGAAACCATCCTGTCCTGGGAAGCCGGCATCAAGAGCAGCCTGTTCGATAACCGCCTGCGTCTGAACGTCAGTGGCTTCACCTACACGGTCAACGACATCCAGCTCAACGGCAATGACTCCAACGGCAACGGCGTGTTGTTCAATGCCGACAAGGCGCGTGCCTACGGCCTGGAAGCCGACATGGATTGGCGCCCGATCCCGAACCTGTCGCTGACGGCCGGTCTGAGCCTGCTGCACAGCGAGATCCAGGACAAGCGCGTCTATGCGCAGGTCTGTGCGTTGAATGGCGTTGTGGTGTGCACGGTCAACGACCCGACCATCAAGATCGGCAGCAATGTCTACGCCCAGATCGACGGCAACCCGCTGCCGAACGCACCCAAGTACAACCTGAACCTGGCCGCGCGTTACGACATTCCGGTGGGTGATGATGGCGCGGTGTTCTTCTCAACGGATTGGAACAAGCAGGGCGAAACCCAGTTCGTGCTGTACGACAGCAAGGAGTTCTACTCCAAGGGCAATTTCGAAGGTGGCCTGCGCGTTGGCTATACCGGCGGCTACGGTGCTTGGGAAGTGGCGGCGTTCGCCCGCAACATCACCAACGAGAAGAACCTCAAGGGTGTGATCGAGAACTACATGGCGGCGGTCTACAACGATCCGCGCATCATTGGTGTTTCGTTCAACTACAACTGGCGTTGATTGCTCAAGCCCCTCTCCCGCTTGCGGGAGAGGGGTTGGGGTGAGGGGGCGGTGCAAAGCGCCGTGCAGCTGCGCTTTGCGTCATTCGTAAAGTGGGCAAAGCAGGGGCTGGAAGCCAAAAGCCGCCCTCATCCGCTCCTGCGGAGCACCTTCTCCCGTAAACGGGAGAAGGGAAAGGGCCACGGCCACGGCCACGGCCAAAGCCACAGCCACAGCCACAGCCACAGCCACAGCCACAGCCACAGCCACAGCCAAAGCCAAAGCCAAACCCAAAGCCAAAGCATAAGAGCCAGGAGCCAGTAGCAGAGCGATTCCCGCCTTCGCGGGAATGACGGCATCGGAGCAAAAAGCCAGAGCCAAAGCC
>NZ_JBXFWF010000107.1:0-8132 GCF_056854515.1 Stenotrophomonas sp. STEN063 | reverse complement strand
GCCGGGGCTTGGGTGGCATGGCTTTGTACCTTCGTCTGGTTGTTGTTTTTTCCCCCCGTGTCCTGTGTTTGGCGCGCCACTACAAGGAGCCAAACAAAAAAAACGGCGCCTTCCGGCGCCGTTTTCGTTCAAGCACATCGCAGGCTTACTTCGCCGGCGGTGCCCATGCTTTCAGGAAGGCATCGAACTTGGCGCGGTCGTAACCCTTGCCCTTCTCCAGATCGCCGGTGAACTGCGAGTGCAGCAGCTGGCCTTCTGCATCCAGCACGAACAGATGCGGATAGGCCTTGATCTCCGGGAAGCGCGCAAGGAACTCGGCGTTCTCGTTCTCTTCGCTGTAATTGACCTTCATCCACACGTAGTTGCCATCGCGGAAGCGACGCAGCTCCGAATCACCTTCCATGAAGGCGTCCAGCAGGTGGCACCAGGAGCACCATTCGCCGCCCACATCCAGGATGATCCGCTTGCCACCACGCTGGGCCTCGACCTTGGCCGTTTCCAGGTCCGCGACCGGGTCGCGGGCCGGGTCGAACTGCGCGTTGAGGCCGGCCACCGCAGCGATATCCGCTGCGGTGGGGGTGTTGCCCGATGCCACCGGCTGGCTGGTATCAGCCACCGGCGCCTTCTGTTCGGACGTATCCAGCGGCTGCACCGTTTCGGGCTTGGCGGGCGGCGGTTGATTGCAGCCGGCCAGCGCCACGGTGAGCAACAGGGGAAGCATTCCGAACAGCAGTTTCATCGCCTGACTCCTTACTTCACGCCGTGCATGAGCTTGTTGATCAGCGGAGCGACCAGGAACAGCACCACGCCCGAACCCACCAGGGCCCAGAAGCCGAAGGTGTAACCGGACTGTGCCGATGCCACGGTCATGCCGCCTTCGCCGCTGACCTTGCCGGCAAAGATACCGGCCAGATTGTTACCAATGGCAATCGACAGGAACCAGCAACCCATTGCCATGCCGGCCAGACGGGTCGGTGCCAGCTTGGTGGTCATCGACAGACCGATCGGCGACAGGCACAGCTCACCGATGGACTGGATCACGTACACCGCGAACAGGGTCCAGAACGGGATCTTGCCGGCATCGTTGACCATGCTCGACAGGGCCACCATCAGCAGCAGGAAGGCCAGGCCGTTGAAGATCAGGCCCAGGCCGAACTTGCGCGGAATCGACGGATTGGCCTTGCCCATCTTGACCCACATCCAGGCCATGATCGGCGCACACACGATGATGGCCACCGAGTTGACCGACTGGAACCACTCCAACGGGAAGGTCCAGCTGCCGAATTCGCGGTTGACGATCTTGTCGGCAAGGAAGGTGAACGAGCTGCCGGCCTGTTCGAAGAACATCCAGAACAGCACGTTGAACACGAAGATCACCAGCATGGCGATCACCTTGTCACGCGCGACCGAGCCACTGCGGATGCCTTCCACCAGCAGCATCAGCGCCGGCACGATGAACAGCGTCATCAGGATGGCCTGCAGCGCATTGGCATCGATGGTCAGCAGGAAATAGAACACCGGGATGCCGATCAGCAGGCCCAGCGCCGCCACCAGTCCGACGCGGCCCAGGCTCTTCTGGCCTTCTTCCGGCAAGCCAATGCCCTTGAGCTGGCTGCGACCGAACCAGAACCAGATCAGGCTGGCCACCATGCCGATGCCCGAGGCGATGAACACCCACTGGTAATGCGGGTCCTGCTCGGTGCCGAAGACCATCTTGGCCAGCGCACCGGTGATGACCGGGGCCAGCAGCGCACCGATGTTGATGCCCATGTAGAAGATGGTGAAACCGGCATCGCGGCGTGCATCACCCTGCACGTACAGCTTGCCCACCATGGTCGAGATGATCGGCTTGAACAGGCCGTTGCCGACGATGATCGTGGCCAGGCCGAGCTTGAAGATCACTTCGCTGGGCGAGACCAGCATGAACAGGCCGATGGCCATGAACAATGCGCCCAGCAGGATGGAGCGCTGGAAGCCGACCAGCTTGTCGGCGACGTAGCCACCGAAGATGGCACCGGCATAGACCAGCGCCAGGTAGGCGCCGTACAGCTCGGCTGCAGGCTTTTCGCCCGACGCCAGGCCGCCCTGGAACTGCGCGACGATGTACAGCACCATCGCCCAGCGAATGCCGTAGAACGCAAAGCGCTCCCAGAATTCGGCCATGAACAGCATCCACAGTGGCTTCGGATGGCCGAGGATGGTCTTGAACTCCGGCACGGGCGCCGGGGTTGGTTCGGAATTCGGCGCGGCAGCGCTCATGCGGTGTCCCCTGATCGAAATGGGCAATTACAGAAAGTCGGCCGGAACCGGCGCGACGGGCGAGGATCACAGAAGCGTCGGCTTCACGTCAAATACATACTGCTGCAACCAACCGCTGCGCCAGGCTTGGGCCAGCCGCTTCCAGGCGGGCCCATGATGCGGTGCAAGCCGCTGAATAGGCTGGATTTTCAACCCCGGCAGGGGCTCAGGCGTCGCCGCGGATGGTGGTACGCACTTCGAACAGCTCGGGGAAGAAGGTCAGCTCCAGCGCCTGCCGGAGGAAACCGACGCCGCTGGAACCGCCGGTACCGCGCTTGAAACCGATCACCCGCATCACCGTGCGCATATGCCGGAAGCGCCACAGCTGGAACTGGGTCTCCAGGTCCACCAGGTCCTCGCACAGCGAGTACTCACGCCAGTAGCGGTCGGTGTCCTGGTAGATGTTCTCGAACACCTGGCGCAGCGCCGGGTCGCTGATGTGCGACTGGGTCCAGTCATGGCCTTCGTAGGCCGCCGGGATGGCATGGCCGAAGCGCGCCAGGTAGGCCAGGAACTCCTCGTACAGGCTGGGCGCTTCCAGCACCTCACGCAGCTGCGCCTGCCCTTCCGGGTCATGGGCAAACACGTTGAGCATGTCGGCGTTCTTGTTGCCCAGCAGGAATTCGATATAGCGGTACTGCAGCGACTGGAAGCCCGAGGACGGACCCAGCACGTCGCGGAAGCCCATGTACTCGGAGGGCGTCAGGGTCTCCAGCACCGCCCACTGCTCGGTCAGCAGGCGCAGCACCTGCTTGGCCCGGGCCAGCACCTTGCGGCACTGCCAGACCTCATCGCGCTGCATGTGGCCGCGCGCCGCGCGCAGCTCATGGGCCAGCAGCTTGAGCCACAGCTCCGAGGTCTGGTGCTGGATGATGAACAGCATTTCGTCGTGGTGAGGCGGGTTGGACAGCGGCTGCTGGGCCGACAGCAGCTGGTCCAGGCGCAGGTAGCCGCCGTAGGTAAGCCGGCCCTGCAGGTCGGTATGGATACCGGCTTCGAGCTCACGCTGGTTCTTTTCTACGGTCATCGGCCTGGCCATCGGATGGGGCCGCAAGGGTAACGCAGGCCACGCCATCTGCCCCTCCCTTTTGCCGCAGGCAAACGGGTCTGTAGTGCCGACCCATGGTCGGCAAGGGGGTTTATCGGTAATGCCTCTGCCGACCATGGGTCGGCACTACCCCCCTCCCTTTGCCGAAGGCAAGGGGAGGGTTGGGGAGGGGTGCTCTGGATCTTGCTCCCGCGCAAACGGAATCGAAACACGCGCAAACCCAAGCAGCGCGACAATGTGCCGTTCCTGTTGTCACAGACTGAATACGTTGCAATTGCTCGCCCGAGTCGAGCTGCGCGGAACAAAGCTGGCCTTTGCCCGGTCAATCTTGTTGCGGCGCAGGACGGCTTTTTCGGACTGAGTCCTTACCATGCGTAATTCCTATCATTTGAAACCATCTGTCCAAGGTGTTGCTGCAATGACGGTTTCCGCCCAGTTCCAAATCGATTACCTGCAGTACCTGGATGCCGACGGCAACCTGGTACGTGAAGACCTTCCCGCCTCGCTGCGTGAGCCGCGCTCGCTGCTGCCGATGTTCAAGCAGATGCTGGCCACGCGGGTGTTCGACACCAAGGCCGTGGCGCTGCAGCGCACCGGCAAGCTCGGCACCTTTGCCTCCTGCCTGGGCCATGAAGCGGCCCACGTCGGCATCGGCGCGGCCATGAAGAGCGGCGACGTGTTCGCCCCCAGCTACCGTGAGTACGGCGCCATGTTCATGCGCGGCGTGCGCCCGCGTGACGTCCTGATGTACTGGGGTGGCGACGAGCGCGGCAGCGACTACGACCGCGACAGCGATGCGGTCCGCGACTTCCCCATCTGCGTACCGATCTCGACCCAGTGCCTGCACGCGGCCGGTTCGGCGCTGTCGTTCAAGCTGCGCAACATGCCGCAGGTCGCGGTCAGCGTCTGCGGTGATGGCGGCAGCTCCAAGACCGACTTCTACGCCGCAGTGAACTCGGCCGGCGCCTACAAGCTGCCGCTGATCCTGTGCGTGGTGAACAACGGCTGGGCCATCTCGGTCCCGCGCTCGGCCCAGACCGGCGCTGAAACCCTGGCCCAGAAGGGCCTGGCCGGCGGCCTGTTCTGCCTGCAGGTGGACGGCAACGACCTGATCGCGGTGATGGCGGCGATGGAACAGGCGCGCGAGCGCGCCCTGTCCGGCCAGGGCGGCACGGTGCTGGAACTGCTCACCTACCGCCTGTCCGACCACACCACCGCCGACGACGCCCGCCGCTACCGCGACGACGCCGAAGTGAAGTCGGCCTGGTTGAATGAACCGCTGATCCGCCTGCGCAAGTACCTGACCGCGCGCGGCGTGTGGAGCGAGGAAGAAGAAAAGAACTGGATCGCCGAGTGCGGCACCCGCGTCGACGAGGAGGTCAACGCCTACCTCAACTGCCCGGTGCAGCCGGTCGAGGCCATGTTCGACTATCTGTATGCCGATCCGCCGCCGGACCTGCTGGCGCAGCGTGCTGCCGCCATCGCCCTGGAGCAGCGCCATGGATGACATCAAGCGCAATGCTGCCGTCACCTCGGCCAGCCACGATCACGGCGTCGCGCACAGCGCGGCGAGCAACAGCGGAGACACCCCGATGACAGCTACCCCGATCACCCTCATCGAAGCCGTCACCCAGGCCTTGGCCTGGGAAATGGAACACGACCCGTCGGTGTTGGTGCTGGGCGAGGACGTGGGCGTCAACGGCGGTGTGTTCCGCGCCACCGCCGGCCTGCAGCAGCAGTTCGGCCCGGAGCGCGTGCTCGACACCCCGCTGGATGAAACCACCATCGCCGGCCTCACCGTCGGCCTGGCTGCGCAGGGCATGAAGCCGGTGGCCGAAGCCCAGTTCGATGGCTTCGTCTACCCGATGGTCGATCACCTGATCTGCCACGCCGCACGTCTGCGCAACCGTACCCGTGGCCGCCTGCATTGCCCGATGGTGCTGCGCGTGCCGTGGGGCGGTGGCATCCGCGCACCGGAACACCACAGCGAAGCCAACGAAGCCATCTTCACCAATGTGCCGGGCATGCGCGTGGTACTGCCGTCCAGCCCGCAGCGCGCCTACGGCCTGCTGCTGGCCGCCATCCGCGAGCCGGATCCGGTGATCTACATGGAGCCCAAGCGCATCTACCGCCAGTACAAGGAAGTGGTCGTCAATGACGGCGAGGCACTGCCGCTGGACGTCTGCTTCGTGCTGCGTGACGGCACCGACGTGACCCTGGTCACCTGGGGTGCACAGGTCAAGGAAGCGCTGGAAGCCGCCGACAAACTGGCCGGCGAAGGCATCAGTGCCGAAGTCATCGACGTAGCCACGCTGCGTCCGCTGGATTTCGCCACCATTGCCGAGTCGGTGGCCAAGACCGGCCGCTGCGTGATCGTGCAGGAAGCGCCGAAGACCGCTGGTTTTGGCGCCGAAATCGCCGCGCGCCTGGCCGAAGAGTCGATCTACGACCTGCTGGCACCGGTCGAGCGCGTTGCCGGTTATGACACCCACATCCCGTTGTTCCGCCTGGAGATGAAGTATCTGCCCAGCGTGGAGCGGATCGTGACCGCCGCCAAGCGTGCGGTCGCGGTGGGCTGACATGCTGGCACGCTTGATTGGCAGCTACCGCAGCCAATACCGCAATCCGCTGCAGTTCCGGACCGGGCAGATCGTCGAGCTCGGTGTACGCGACGAGGAATGGCCGGCCTTCGCCTGGGTGAAAACCAGCGAAGGCAGCGCCGGCTGGGCGCCGGTGGCCTGGTTGCAGGTATTGGACGATGGCCGCGCCGAGGCGCTGCGCGATTACAGCGCACGCGAACTGGACGTGGACCGGGGTGAGCAGGTACGACTGCATCACGAACATGGTGGCTGGTGGTGGTCCGAGCGCGCCGATGGCGCGCAGGGCTGGCTGCCGGCGCGCGAACTTGAATTGCTGGAAGAGAAACTCACATGAGCCAGACCAAGAATTTCAACCTGCCCGATCTGGGCGAAGGCCTGCCGGACGCGACCATCGTTGAGTGGTTCGTCAAGGAAGGCGACGTGATCAAGCTCGACGAGCCGCTGGTGGCCATGGAAACCGCCAAGGCCGTGGTCGAAGTGCCCTCGCCGTACTCCGGCAAGGTGCTGAAGCTGGCCGGCGGCGCTGGCGACATTGTTGTGACCGGCCACGTGCTGGCGAGTTTCGAGCTCGACCCCAACCTGCCGCAGCGCGCGGAAGGCCAGGACACCGGCCATCACCACGGCGCACCGGCCGAAGCCGCGCCCGCGCCTGCCGCAGCCCCGGCACCGGTCGCTGCCGCCGAACGTGCCGACGAAGGCACCGTGGTCGGCGCAATGGTCAGCTCCAATGCCGTGCATACCGAACAGGCCGTGGCCGTCGGTGGTGTCAAGGCGGTGCCGGCCGTGCGTGCGATGGCCCGCAAGCTGGGCGTCGATCTGGCCCGCGTACGCGCCACCGGCGCCGAAGGCGCGGTGACGATGAATGATGTGAAGCAGGCTGCGGCAAACCCGTCCGCCCTGCTCCCCTCTCCCACCGGGAGAGGGGCTGGGGGTGAGGGTCCGCCCTCCATCGCAGCTGCCGCGGCGGCGGGGCCCCCCCCCGCCCGCGGGGGGGGGGGGGGCAGGGCGGGGGGCCGCCGGGGGGGGGGGGGGCGGGCCCGGGCTGCTAGCCCCGCGCGGGGCCGCGGGGGGGGGGTGTCGGTATATTGCTCGTCCGGGGGGTGGCCCACCCCCGCCCCCCGGGCCCCCCGCCCCCCCGGGGGGGGGGGGGGGGGGGGGGCCCCCGACCTCCATCGCAGCTGCCGCACCCTCTCCCCAACCCCTCTCCCAGGGGGAGAGGGGCTCAAGTGCTCGCACCCCACTGTCTGCTGCGGGCAAGCCGATGCGTACTGCCCCTCCGGGTGTGGTCGCCAAGGGCCAGCCGGAACCGCTCAAGGGCGTGCGCCGCAACATGGCGCGGGTGATGGCCGATGCGCACAGCAAGGTCGTACCGACCACGCTCAGCGACGACGCCGACATCCATGCATGGGCGCCGGGCAACGACATGACCTCGCGTCTGGTCCGTGCCATCGTCAGCGCCTGCCAGGCGGTGCCGGCAATGAATGCCTGGTTCGACGGTGACAACCTCACCCGCACCCTGCATGCCCAGGTCGACATCGGCATCGCCGTCGATACCGACGACGGCCTGTTCGTGCCGGCCCTGCGCAATGCCGACATGCTCGATGCGCGCGGCGTGCGCGAGGGCATCAACCGTCTGCGCCAGCAGGTGGAAGACCGCACGATCGCACCGTCGGAACTGAGCGGCTACACCATCAGCCTGTCCAACTTCGGCATGTTCGCCGGCCGCTATGCCACCCCGGTAGTCGTACCGCCGTGCGTGGCCATCGTTGCCGCCGGCCGTGCCCGCTTCCAGGTCACCCCGGTGATGGGCGGCATTGAAACCCACAAGGTCATCCCGTTGTCGGTCACCTTCGATCACCGCGCCTGCACCGGCGGCGAAGCGGCGCGCTTCCTGCGCGTGCTGATCGATGATCTGGCGAAGATTCACTGATAGTTTTGTTGGTAGCGTTATTTGGGGCCCGCAGCGATGCGGGCCTTTTTTTGGCTTGGCGTTTGCCCTGGGTTTGCTTGTGACCTGCTTTGGGTTTGCTTTGGGTTCGCTTGCTAGAAGCTTCCCCTCACCCCAACCCCTCTCCCGCAGGCGGGAGAGGGGCTAGCAATGCGTCGGCTCGTAGTGCACTAGCCCCCTCTCCCGCAGGCGGGAGAGGGGCTCGGACCGCTCGCGCTCGCAGTGCACTAGCCCCTCT
>NZ_JBXFWF010000106.1:0-8277 GCF_056854515.1 Stenotrophomonas sp. STEN063 | reverse complement strand
AGATGTGTATAACAGCCAGCGGTTGGTCCGCGCATGAAGGCCACTGCCGAGCATGGCTCGGCACTACAGATGGCATCTCACTCCGTGTCCGTGCCCTGATCTGCAGCGCGCTCGGAGATCTTGGCCTCACGCAGCTCTTTCTCGGATGCGCGCAGGCTCTTCACGTCCAGTGGCTGGATGCTGTCGATCCGGCACGGCACACGTGCCATCGGGCCGCCACCATGCACGATCACGCGGTCAAAACGCGCCGACACCTGCCCCATCATGTTGGTGATGCTGATCGCCGGGGCGAATGACAGGTCCAAACACGGTCCACTGAGATTCAACAGCCAGGCTTCGTTGGGCTTGGTCCACACCGCCAAGGCGCTGTCGCCCAGCTCGGTCCAACCATTGAGCGAACCGAAGTATCTGAAGTTTTTCACAGGCTCACCGGCGTGCGCTCGATAGAGATCAAGCCGCTCGGCGCTGGTCAGCTTTCCCGTCGTTGCACAGCCACCAAGAACGGCGGCCAACAGCATCGCAACAAGCATTTTCTTCATGACAGCAATCCTCATTGAAGGAAACAACCCGACCCCATGAAGCAGCTAGTACTTACCCAAGCATGCTAGCCCCATGGCGGCCACGGGACCAACACCTCCCTTTCGCGACTCAAACCCCGCTACTGGCCAACTCGTGCAGCCGGCCCTGGCGCAGCTCCAGCACGCGATCCAGCTTGCGCGCCAGACTGCGGTCATGGGTGACCAGAACCAAACTGGTGCGGTGGACCCGATTCAACTCCAGCATCAGGTCGAACACGGTGCCGGCAGTCTTGTCGTCCAGGTTGCCAGTGGGCTCATCACCCAACACGCAGCCCGGCTGGTTCACCAGTGCGCGGGCAACCGCCGTGCGTTGGCGCTCGCCGCCGGACAGCTCGCCCGGCTTGTGATCCAGCCGATGGCCCAGCCCAACCGATTCCAGCAAGGCCTTGGCGCGGGCGCTGGCGCCGGCCGGGTCACTGCCGCCCAGCATCACCGGGATCATCACATTCTCCAGCGCGGTGAACTCCGGCAGCAGGTGGTGGAACTGGTAGACAAAGCCCAGCGAGCTGTTGCGCAGCTTGCCGCGCGCGGCGTCGGACAGGGCCGACATGCGCTGCCCGGCCACATAGACTTCACCTGCCGTCGGCACATCCAGCCCGCCCAGCAGGTGCAGCAAGGTGCTCTTGCCTGCGCCGGAGGCACCGACGATGGCCACGGTCTCGCCGGCGGCAACGTTCAAATCCAGGCCGTCGAATACCGGTGTGTGCATCTTGCCTTCGGCATAGGTCTTGCCCAGACCCTCGGCGCGGATTACCGATTCCATCAATGCGTTCTCATTCATAGCGCAGCGCCTCGGCCGGCTGGGTGCGGGCTGCGCGCCACGCCGGGTAGATGGTTGCGGCAAAGCTCATCAGCAGCGCCACCACGGTTATCACGACGATATCGCCGGTCTGCATGTCGGTCGGCAGGCCGGTGATGTAGTACACATCCTCCGGCAGCAGCTTGATGTTGAACACGGTCTCGATCAGGCCGAGGATGCGTTCCAGGTTGAGGGTCAAGGTGATGCCGCTGATCACGCCGACAATGGTGCCGAACACGCCGATCAGCGTGCCCTGCACCATGAACACCTGCATGACGCCACCGGGCGTAAGGCCAAGCGTGCGCAGGATGGCGATATCGGCCTGCTTGTCGGTAACGAGCATCACCTGCGATGACACCAGGTTGAAGGCACCCATTGCCACGATCAGCGACAGCAGGATGCCCATCACCGTCTTTTCCATACGCAACGAGTGGTAGAGATTGGCGTTCTCCTGGGTCCAATCGCTCACCCGGTAATAGCCGTTGAGGTTGACTGCCAGATCGCGGGCCACGGTATAGGCCTGGTCCATGTCGTGCATCTTCAGGCGCACGCCGGTGACGCCGTCCATGCGCAGCACGCGCTCCATGTCCTGCATGTTGGTGAAAGCGACGCCGCGGTCGACTTCATTGGAGCCAGCCTCGAAGATGCCGCTGACTTTGAAGCGCTTGACCCGCGGCATGGCGCCCATCGGCGTGCCCTGCACTTCGGCCAGCGTGGCCACGACGCTGTCGCCGACATCCACGCCCAACCAGATCGCCAGCTCCTTGCCGACCACCATGTTGAATTCGCCGGGCTGTAGGCTGTCCAGCTTGCCCTTGGTCATCTTCTCGGCCAGCACCGAGACCTTGGATTCCTGCGCCGGGTCAACGCCCTGGATGATCGCGCCCTGCACCCGCAGGCCGCTCAACATGCCCTGGATCTCGATATACGGCGCGGCACCGGCCACGCGCGGATCCTTGGTCGCCACGTCGATGGCGTGCTGCCAATTGGACATCGGCTCGCCATCGGCACTGACCGTGGCGTGGGCCGACATCTGCAGCAGGCGGTCGCGGATTTCCTTCTGGAAGCCGCTCATCACCGCCAAAGTGGTGATCAGCACCATCACCCCGAGCGCAATGCCGAGGATGGAAGCCATGGAGATGAAGGAGATGAAGCCATTGCGGCGCTTGGCGCGCAGATAGCGCAATCCGATTGCGACAGGTAAGGGTTTGAACATGCGTGTCTGCCCGTGAACTGGTAGCTATGGTGCCATTCCCGGCGGCCGGCGGGAAACGCCATGCGCCTTCACGGCCAGTCGCAGTTCACGTCGTAGCGCGCGCGACAGGGTATCGGGCCAGAACAGCGCCTGCTGGCGCTGTTTTCCAAGCCGCCAGCGCAGCACCAGCAGCGGTCCGCGCTCGAGCAGTTCGACCTGCCCAACAGGCACTCCATCAACGCTCGGCGACCCCGGCGGTGGCGGTATCAACAGGTCCCGGGATGACCTTCGCCACTCAGCCCGCGCCTGCAGCAGCCCACAGCCAAGCACGCACACGGCGAACGGCCAGGCATGGCCCGGCCCCAATCTACAGTTCAGTATCGAAATGGCGGCCAGTACCGCCAGGCCCAGGATCGCGCAGATCAGCCAGCGTGACGGACGCCACTCACACCGGAAGGGCGCGGATATAGGCGATGAGCTGCGCCTGCGACGCATCCGGACAGACCTCGTAGCCCATGGACCAGCGCCACAACTTATCGTCTTCGGTGTCCAGCAACTGCAGGAAAACCTCGCGCTCGGCCGCAGGTGCTTCCAGCCAACGGCGGTCCAGATAACGGCCAAACAGCTGATCCAGCTCGCGCATGCCGCGCCGGCAGCGCCAGCGCAGCTTCTTCAACAGGATCTCGTCTTCGGTCTGCATGGCTTCGGATACCTCGGATACCAGAGCCCCTCTCCCGCCGGGAGAGGGGTTGGGGTGAGGGTTGGAGCGAAGCTCCCGCGAAATCGAGGGCAGCAGGCTTCACCCGTACCCTCATCCGCCCCTGCGGGGCACCTTCTCCCGAAGGGAGAAGGCAGAACACATCAAGCGCGGCGCGCCATCATCAGCTTCTTGATCTCGGCAATTGCCAGTGCCGGGTTCAAGCCCTTCGGGCAGGTGCGTGCGCAGTTCATGATGGTGTGGCAACGGTACAGCTTGAACGGATCTTCCAGATCGTCCAGGCGTGCGCCGGTGTCTTCATCGCGCGAATCGATGATCCAGCGGTAAGCCTGCAGCAGGATCGCCGGGCCAAGGTAACGCTCGCCGTTCCACCAGTAGCTCGGGCAGCTGGTCGAGCAGCAGGCGCACAGGATGCACTCGTACAGGCCGTCCAGCTTCTTGCGGTCGTCCGGCGACTGCAGGCGTTCGCGGTCTGCCGGGGCCGGGGTCTGGGTGCGGATCCACGGCTTGATCGAGGCGTACTGCGCGTAGAAGTGGGTCAGGTCCGGAACCAGATCCTTGACCACGTCCATGTGCGGCAGCGGGTAGATCGGCACTTCGGCCTTGCCGCAATCGGCAATGGCGCGGGTGCAGGCCAGGGTGTTGGTGCCGTCGATGTTCATCGCGCACGAACCGCAGATACCCTCGCGGCAGGAGCGACGGAAGGTCAGGGTCGGATCAATCTCGTTCTTGATCTTGATCAGCGCGTCCAGAACCATCGGGCCGCACGCATCGAGATCGATCTCGTAGGTGTCGGTACGCGGGTTCTGGTCGCCATCGGGGCTCCAGCGGTAGATCTTGAAGGTACGCGTGTTCTTCGCGCCGCCCTTGGCGGGGAAGTGCTTGCCCTTGGTCAACCGGGAGTTCTTCGGGAGTGCAAATTCAGCCATGTTCGTAAGTTCCCCGGATCAGTAGACGCGCGGCTTCGGCGGCACCACGGACACGTCATCGCTGAGCGTGTACATGTGCACCGGGCGGTAATCGAAGCTGCACTTGCCCTTTTCGTCAACAGTGACCAGCGTGTGCTTCTGCCAGTTGACGTCGTCGCGGTCCGGGTAATCCTCGTGCGCGTGGGCGCCACGGCTTTCCTTGCGCTGCTCGGCCGAGTTGATGGTCGCCACTGCATTGAGCAGCAGGTTGTTCAGCTCGTAGGTCTCGATCAGGTCCGAGTTCCAGACCAGCGAACGGTCGGAAACCTTGACGTCCTGGAACGAATCGAACACCTGCGCCATCTTCTGGCAGCCTTCTTCCAGCGTCTTGCTGGTGCGGAACACGGCAGCATCGTTCTGCATGGTGCGCTGCATGTTGTCGCGGATGACCGAGGTCGGCGTATCGCCATTGGCGTGACGCAGCTTGTCGAGCAGGCCCAGGGCCTTGTCGCAGGCATCGGACGGCAGGGTCTTGTGCGGCGCACCCGGCTTGATCGTCTCGGCGCAGCGGTTGGCCACGGCGCGGCCGAACACCACCAGGTCGAGCAGCGAGTTGGAGCCCAGACGGTTTGCACCGTGCACGGACACGCAGGCCGCTTCGCCGATGGCGTACAGGCCCGGCACCACTGCATCGGGGTTGTCGCCGACCTTGCGCACCACTTCACCGTGGTAGTTGGTCGGGATGCCGCCCATGTTGTAGTGCACGGTCGGGATGACCGGGATCGGCTGCTTGTGCACGTCCACGCCCGCGAAGATGCGCGCGCTTTCGGCAATACCCGGCAGCTTGTCGTCGATCACGCCCGGGCCGAGGTGGGTCAGGTCGAGCAGGATGTGATCCTTGTGCTCGCCAACGCCGCGGCCTTCGCGGATTTCGATGGTCATCGAACGCGACACCACGTCACGCGATGCCAGATCCTTGTAGTGCGGTGCGTAGCGCTCCATGAAGCGTTCGCCACTGCTGTTGCGCAGGATACCGCCCTCGCCTCGCACACCTTCGGTGATCAGGCAGCCGGCACCGTAGATACCGGTCGGGTGGAACTGCACGAACTCCATATCCTGCAGCGGCAGGCCGGCACGGGCCACCAAGCCACCGCCGTCACCGGTACAGGTATGCGCCGAGGTGGCGCTGAAGTAGGCACGGCCGTAACCACCGGTTGCCAGCACCACGCCCTGCGAGCGGAACAGGTGCAGGGTGCCTTCGGCCATGTCCAGGGCGAGCACGCCACGGCAGACGCCTTCGTCGTCGAAGATCAGGTCGAGTGCGAAGTACTCGATCATGAACTGCGCATCGTGCGCCAGCGACTGCTGGTACAGGGTGTGCAGGATGGCGTGGCCGGTACGGTCGGCGGCGGCGCAGGTACGCTGCGCGGACGGGCCTTCACCGTACTTGGTGGTCATGCCACCGAACGGACGCTGGTAGATCTTGCCTTCTTCGGTGCGCGAGAACGGAACGCCGTAGTGCTCCAGCTCGATGATGGCCGGGATGGCCTCACGGCACATGTACTCGATGGCGTCCTGGTCACCCAGCCAATCCGAGCCCTTGATGGTGTCGAAGAAGTGGTAACGCCAGTCATCCTCGCCCATGTTGGCAAGCGCGGCGGAGATACCGCCCTGTGCTGCCACGGTGTGCGAACGGGTCGGGAAGACCTTGGTGATGCAGACCGTCTGCAGGCCCTTCTGGGCCAGGCCAAACGTTGCACGCAGGCCAGCGCCACCGGCGCCGACGACGACCATGTCGACCTTGTGTTCAGTGATGTTGTAAGCGGACATGTATCAGTTCCCAAACGCGATGCGGGCAACCGCAAAGATGCTGACGATGGCGCCGAGCACGGCGACGAACTTGACCGTGGTCTGCAGGGCCAGGGCCATCAGCGAGTTGTGGATGTAGTCCTCGAGGACCACCTGCAGGCCAAGCTGGGCATGCCAGAACATGGCGACCAGGAAGCCACCCAGCAGGATCGCGTTCCACGGCTTGGAAATGGTTTCCACGGCGGTAACGTAATCGGCGCCCATCAGGCTCAGCACCAGGCACAGGAACCAGATGGTCAGTGCAACCAGGGCGGTGGCGGTCAGGCGCTGGTGGACGAAGTGCTCGGTACCGGACTTGGCGCTGCCAAGGCCACGCGCATTCTTCAGCGGGGTGCGGTACTTGCTCATGCGGCAGCTCCCATGCAGACGTAAGCCCAGATCAGCGCGGTCAGCACCAGCGAGGCGATCACCGACATCCAGCTGCTGCGGATGAAGGTAGCCTTGGCGTAGCCGATGGCGAAGTCCTGCACGATATGGCGGATGCCATTGCACAGGTGATAGGCGAAGCACCAGGTCCAACCGAACAGGATCACCTTGCCGTACCAGGCGCTGGCATGGGTGGTGAAGCAGTTCCAGGACTCAGGCCCCATCATCAGGGCGAACAAGCCGCCCGCGATGATCAGGGAACCGACAGTCAGAATGATGCCGGTTACTCGATGCAGGATCGAGGTGGCCATCTGGATCTGCCAGCGATACACCTGCAGGTGCGGAGAAAGGGGGCGGGGTCTGTTCGCCATTCGCTGACTCATATCTCGGCTGGGCGGCTCAATGCCGCGTTGGCTCAACGCTGCTCAGAAATCTATGCAGCGCCCGTTTTTCTCCCAATCGCCATACCGCACCGGATCGAGTCCGCCGCGGCCGCCTATTTCCTGAGGCACCGGCGTAACCTCGGGAAGCGGCTGCTTCTCGGGGCCCAACGGGGCTTCAGCTTCGGGCTCGGGAGTGGGGGTTGTTTGGCCTATCATTGGTGGTCTCGCAACGCACAAATTTTAGTCCTCAGTCACGTGTCTGACAACCTCGCCCCTGCTTTCACCGGTTTCCGCACACTTTCCAAGGCTCAGATCGTGAGCCTTGCGGGAGCCGATGCGGTCGCTTTCGCCCAAGCCCAGTTCGCCAATGACGTGCCCTCGTTGGCCGACGGTCATTGGCAATGGAGCGCCTGGCTGACCGCCAAAGGCCGCGTGCTGTCTATCTTTCAGCTTGTACGGGTAGACGCACAGACCCTGCTGCTGGTCTGCCACGACGGCGGCGCCGAGGCCATGGCCGAACAACTGCGGCGCTTCGTGTTCCGCCGCAAGGTCGTCATCAGCCATGCCAGCACGCTGGCAGTGAATGCCGCGCTGGAAACGCCCGGTCAGGCGCGTGGCGCGCAAATAGCGCAGCTGGCCGACGGCGTCATCGAACTGGATGTGGGCAGCGCAACGGTGCCGCGAACGCTGCAGATCAGCAGCGCAGCAAGCTCCGTTGACGACACGACGGCTGAATTGGCGTGGCGTCAATACGACCTTCGTTTCGGCCTGCCCCGCCTCGAGGATGCGCAGCGTGAGCAATGGACGCCGCAGCAACTGGGGTTGGATCGCCTGAACGCCTACAGCGTCAAGAAGGGCTGCTATCCGGGCCAGGAGATCGTTGCCCGCACCCATTTCCTGGGCAAGGCCAAGCGCTCGCTGGCGCTATTGGAATGCGCATCATTCGCAAACTCTGGTGATGCAGTCCAGCACGGGGACAGCAACATCGGCAGCGTCGCCTGTGTGGCCGGCGCATTGGCGCTTGCAGTGCTGCCACTGGAGTTGCCGGAAGGCCCACTACAGGTCAATGGCGAGATCGCCAGCATCCAGCCGCTGCTGGAAGGCCTGGCGCGCTGAAGCCCGCTAGTGCCGAGCCATGCTCGGCATTGCGCTTCACCTGTAGTGCCGAGCCATGCTCGGCAGACGCTTCACCGGCAAAGCTCCACCCGAGCATGACTAGGCACTATAAAATGCGTTGCCGACCAACTGATGCAGGAGCGCCGCAAGCCGCGAAGCCTCAACTGCATCAAATCGCGAAGAGCGCTACCCCTCCCCAACCCTCCCCTTGCCTGCGGCAAAGGGAGGGGGCAAACCGTAGTGCCGAGCCCGGGTCGGGAGAGGCCGTAACCGTAAAAAATAACCCCAGCAAGGGTCGGCCCCACACACGCAATAAGGGCGCAGTGATGGAAGAACGGCGGATGG
>NZ_JBXFWF010000105.1:0-8413 GCF_056854515.1 Stenotrophomonas sp. STEN063 | reverse complement strand
CAGCCGCGCCGGCCCCCCGCCGCCCCCCCGCCCCCCGCGCCGCCGGCCCGCCCGCCCCGCCCCCCCCCCGGCCCCCCCCCCCCGCGGCCCGCCCCCCGCCCCCCCCACTACAGGAGGCGCCGGTCGCTGCAAGCTCTGCCATGATCCGCACTGACCCGCAGGAAGCACCCAATGCAGCCGCATCATCGAATCACGCTCTGTCTGTTGTTGCTGCCATCACTGGCGATCGCACAACCCGACACCCCGGCGGAGGACCACGCCGCAGTCCTGAAAAGCAGTGAGCTGCAATTGCAGGCGACCTCCGCCTTCGGCGGCCGGGTGCTGTCGCTGCAGCGCAACGGCGAACCCAATTTCCTGCGCATGGGCGCAGCGGTCCGCACGCAACCGGATCCAGTGGTAAACGCCAGCAGCGATGACATCGCCTACCTCGGCCATGACGTCTGGGTTGGCCCGCAATCGCAGTGGTGGCTGCACCAGCAGATCAACCCCGAGCGGCGGGCTGCTGCTGCCAACTGGCCGCCGGACCCATGGCTGTCACTCGCCCCAGCGCAATGGCTGCAGCGCGATGCCGGGCAACTGCGGCTGCGCGGCGCCGCCAGTCCGGTAACCGGCATGCAACTGGAGAAAACATTCCGGATTGACCCCGAGCGCGCCGACACCGTGCAGCTGCAGGTCAGTGGCCAGAACATCCGTGACACGCCGGTCGCCTGGGACCTGTGGTTCAACACCCGCGTCCACCCGGCTACCCGGGTGTTCGTGCCGGTCAGCATGGCCAGCGACATCCGTGTCGAAGGGGCGCCCGATCCGGGCATGCCGGACCATCGCTTTGCGGATGGCATGCTGGTACTGCACGCCGGTGCTGGCAGCATGGGGCCGCGCGGCAAATGGTTCGTGCAGCCCACGGTAGGCTGGATGGCAGGCTTCAATGGCAGCCAGGCCTTGATCATCCGTTTTGCCAAGCAGCCGCGTGCCAGCATCCATCCCGAGCAGGCCCAGGTCGAGCTGTATCTGGATGCCGGCGGTATCGCCGAGGGCTTGCTGGAGATGGAAGTGCACGCGCCTTACCGCGAGCTGCAAGCCGGCGAACGGATGCAGGCATCCGAGCAGTGGACACTGTTGCAGTGGGACGGCGGGGATGACGAGGCGGCGCAGCGTGGATTCCTGTGCGCGCATGCGGCCGCGTTGCAGTTGGCGGGTGCGTGTCGTTAGGGCGTAGCCCTGCGGTGCTGGAGCTATACCGGTAAGGCCTCTGCCGAGCATGGCTCGGCACTACCGTCTTCTGCTCCCTCCCTTTGCCGCAGGCAAGGGGAGGGTTTGGGAGGGGTTGGCTTTTCGCTGGCTGGCTGAAGGCGGTGTTCATCCGCCCCTGCTCCGAGGCTGTCGATTCACGTAATTGCGCCTACCATGCAGCGGTCCCCAACTGGCACGTCTTTCCATGCAACGACGCGACTTCCTGCGCAACGCCGCTGCCGCCCTGGCGGCATTCGGTCTTCCGGCCTTCAGCGCCTGTGCGGCTGGCAAACCCGCCCAGCTGGGCCTGCGCCGGCTGGGCCAAGCGCAGCCTTTCGACTTCGCCACGCTCAAGGGCCAGGCCCGTGCGCTGGCGCAGGCGCCGTACAAGAGCCACAAGCGCACCCTGCCGGGCGCGCTGGAGAAACTCGACTGGGACCAGTACCAGTCCATCGGCTACCGCCAGGACCATGCGCTGTGGGCTGACCAGCCCGGCAAGTTCCAGGCGAAGTTCTTCCACCTCGGCCTGTACTTCCATTCGCCGGTGCGCATGTTCGACGTGGTCGATGGCAAGGCGCAGGAGCTGGCCTATGACGGCGCGGCCTTCAACTACGGCAAGAGCGGTATCCACGATGGCGAGTTGCCGGCCGACCTCGGCTTCGCCGGCTTCCGCCTCAATACCCGCAGCGATACCGACCGTGACTTCGCGGCCTTCCTTGGCGCCAGCTATTTCCGCGCGGTGGGCAAGGAGGGCCAGTACGGGCAGTCGGCGCGTGGCCTGGCGATCGATACCGGCATGGGCCGCCCGGAGGAGTTCCCGGACTTCATCGCCTATTACCTGGAACAGCCTGCCGCTGATTCGGACACCATCGTTGTTTATGGCCTGCTGGATTCACCCAGCGTTGCCGGTGCCTATCGTTTCGCCATCACCAATGGCGATGTGCTGCTGATGGACATCGACAGCGCGTTGTACCCGCGCAAGGAAATCGAGCGGCTCGGCATCGCGCCGTGCACCAGCATGTACCAGGTCGGCGAGAACGATCGCCGCATGGATTGGGACTGGCGCCCGGAGATCCACGATACCGATGGCCTGTCGATGTGGAACGGTGCCGGCGAGTGGATCTGGCGGCCGCTGTGCAACCCGGCCAACCTGCGTTTCAACATGTTCGTCGACAACAACCCGCGCGGCTTCGGCCTGCTGCAGCGTGACCGCAACTTCGACCATTACCAGGACGACGGCGTGTTCTACGAGAAGCGCCCCTGCCTGTGGATCGAACCCAAGGGGCAATGGGGCGAAGGTTCGGTGCAGCTGGTGGAGATTCCCACCGTCGATGAAACCTTCGACAACATCGTCGCGTTCTGGAACCCCAAGGCCAAGCCGCAGCCGGGCCAGGAACTGCTGGTCGGCTATCGTCTGTATTGGGGCGCCGAGCCGCCGGCACGTCCGCCGCTCGCCCACTGCGTGGCCAGCCGCACCGGCCTGGGTGGCATCATCGGCAAGAAGCGCGAGTATTTCTCGTGGCGTTTCGCGGTGGACTTCGAAGGCGGCGAACTGGCCGGCCTGATCGACAAGGCCGACGTCGAGGCAGTGGTGGAAACCAGCCGTGGCCGCGTGGAAGTGGTATCGGCGCGCCCGCTGCGTGAGATCAAGGGCTACCGCGCCATGTTCGACCTGGTGCCGCCGGATGGCAGCACCGAGCAGATCGACGTGCGCCTGTACCTGCGCAGCGGCGGCAAGACCCTGACCGAAACGTGGTTGTACCAGTACAGCCCGCCGGCAGCCGGTGCGCCGGAGCGGACGTTGTATTGATTGCAAGCGAGGCTGCGTTAACACCGGGGCGGTTTTGATCCCGCCCCGGGTCGAAATCAAGGTTTGTCGGTGGCTGCGGGAATGCTCATCGCAGGCTTGCCCACTTCCACGGTGCCACGGCGGATCTTCATCCAGGTTTCGTCCTGCCACTTCTGGTAGAGATCGGGATCCCAGTATTTCTTGTCATACATCCGGTCAGCCTTGATGGTGCGCTGCATTCCGCCGTCGTTGTAGACGATATCGACATTATTCGACATCGAGCCGGTACGGCTGCCTGTCATTGCGCGTAGGCCGCGAGTCAGCACCGCCGCGATGCGCGGTTTGGCCACAGCATCACCATACTCGGCGGCGAGCTGTCGGGCTTGGGCACGGGCTGCATCCTGTTGTTCCAGCGGAAGCGCTGCCCAATACTGGTCCCTTAGCTCGACGAACAAGGGGTATCCGCGTTCGGCTGCGACGTCCATCCAAGCAAACGCCATCACCCGATCTGCAGGGCGTTCCACGCCGAACCAGTACATTTCGGCCAAGTAGCCCTGCGCCGGCTTATCCGCATAGCGCGCGGAAAGCCGGAAGTTTTCCATCGCGCTATCCACTTCACCGCGATGCAGTGCGTTTACCCCCCACTGTCGGTACATCATGTCCGGATGACCATCCAGGAATCCGGCATTGAGCAAGGGCCCGTCTTCTTGTGGCGGTGTTTCGGCGGCGGCAGCGGGCAGACAAAGTGGCAACAGCAGGATGATGAATAAATAGCGGAGCATGGTGGGTATCATTCTTCCTTGGAGATGGTCGCAGCCTAGGGGGCACAGGGGCCAATGTAAATTGGCCTACAACGGCAGCGGCGCCTGCATCGGATCAATCCGCCCCTCGCCGCGGGTGATCTTCTTGAACTCGGCGCGGCTCACCGACACATAGCGATCGTTGCCGCCGATCTCCACCTGTGGGCCGTCCTGCACGGCAAAGCCGTTCTCGTCGACGCGCACGGTCATCGTCGCCTTCTTGCCGCTGTGGCAGATGGTCTTGATCTCCTGCATCTCGTCGGCCCAGGCCAGTAGGTACTGGCTGCCTTCGAACAGTTCGCCACGGAAGTCGGTACGCAGCCCGTAGCACAGCACCGGGATGCGCAGCTGGTCGACCACCTCGGACAGCTGCCACACCTGTGATTTGCTCAGGAACTGCGCCTCGTCCACCAACACGCAGCCGAGCCGGCCGTGGGCGGCAATGTCCTGCTGGATCAGCTTCTCCAGATCGGTATCGCGCTCGAAGGTGGTGGCTTCAGCCTGCAGGCCGATCCGCGAGGCGACCACGCCGGTGCCGGCGCGGTGGTCCAGGTGCGGGGTCAGCAGGGCGACGCGCATGCCGCGCTCGCGGTAGTTATGCGCGGACTGTAGCAGGGTGGTGGTCTTGCCGGCGTTCATCGCCGAATAATAGAAATAGAGCTTGGCCATGCCGCATTTTACCGCGCCAGCCGGCGCTCACGGGCGATGGCTTACACTGCCTGCCTGCGACTGAAAACACCCCATGCTGGACTCCCTCAATCCCCCCCAACGCGCGGCGGCTGTGCACGCCGAAGGTCCTCTGCTGGTGCTGGCTGGTGCCGGCAGCGGCAAGACGCGTGTGATCGTCGAGAAAATCGCCCACCTGATCGGCATTGGCCGCTACAGCGCCCGCCGCATCGCCGCGATCACCTTCACCAACAAGTCGGCCAAGGAAATGCGCGAGCGTGTGGCCAAGCGCCTGCGCGCCGAGGACGCGGCCGAGGTCACCATCTGCACCTTCCACGCCTTGGGCCTGAAGTTCCTGCAGATCGAACATGAACAGGTGGGGCTGAAACGCAACTTCTCCATCTTCGATGCCGATGATGCCGGCGCACAGATCAAGGATCTGCTGGGTGGCAGCAATGCCAAGCCTGACGATATCGAGGACATGAAGAACCTGATCTCGCGGGCCAAGAACTCCGGGCTGTCGCCCGAGCAGGCAATGGCGGCGGCGCGCAGCAACCGCGAGAAGGACGCGGCGATGGTCTACGAGCTGTACCAGACCCGCCTGACCTCGTTCAATGCGGTGGATTTCGATGACCTGATCCGCCTGCCGGTGCAGGTGCTGGAAGAGCACCCGGATATCGCCCTGGCCTGGCGCGAGCGCATCGGCTATCTGCTGGTCGACGAATGCCAGGACACCAACGATGCCCAGTACCGCCTGCTCAAGCAGCTGGCCGGGCCCGCCGGCAACTTCACCTGCGTGGGCGATGACGACCAGTCGATCTATGCCTGGCGCGGCGCCAATCCCGAGAACCTGCAGCAGATGGGCGTGGATTACCCCAAGCTGCAGATCATCAAGCTGGAACAGAATTACCGTTGTTCCAACCGCGTGCTGCGCGCGGCCAATGCGTTGATCGCACACAACCCGCACGAGCACCTGAAGACCTTGTGGTCCGACCAGGCCGACGGTGAACGGATCCGCGTGTGGGAGTGCCGCAACAGCGAACACGAAGCGGAAAAAGTGGCGGCGGAAATCCATTTCCTGGCGACCAGCCGCAAGATTCCGTGGAGTGATTTCTGCATCCTGTTCCGCGGCAACTTCCAGTCGCGTCCGCTGGAAAAAGCGATGCAGCTGGTCGGTGTGCCGTATCACCTCAACGGTGGCACGGTGTTCCTTGAACGGCAGGAAGTGAAGGACACGCTGGCGTGGTTGCGATTGATCGTGAACCCGGACGACGACACGGCCTTCATGCGCGCGGTGCAGTCGCCCAAACGTGATGTCGGTGCAAGCACGCTGGCCAAGTTGGCGGAGCTTGCGTCCGAGAAAGACATTCCGATGGCGCAGGCTGCCGAGAGCATGGGCGCGCTGGCACAGCTCACCCCGCGTGCGGCCAACAGCCTGAGCAAGTTCACCGACATCCTGCGCGCGCTGCGCCTGGACATGCGGCAGATGAGTTCCGGCGACCTGGTGCGGCGCGTGGCCAAGGATTCGGGCATGTTGGCCGAGCTGCGCCACGCGGCCAAGGACACTGCCGGCTATGAGCGTCGCGCCAACAACCTGGAAGAGCTGGCCTCGTGGTTCGAGAGCGGTCCGCGCGGCGCGAGCGCCGCCGACATGGCCGCGCAGCTGGCGCTGATCTCGCGCAACGACAAGGATGACGGCGGCAACCAGGTGCGGATGATGACGCTGCATGCGTCCAAGGGCCTGGAGTTTCCGTATGTATTCATCGTTGGCTGCGAGGACGGCGTGCTGCCGCATCAGGTCAGCCTGGATGAAGGCAACCTGCAGGAAGAGCGGCGCCTGCTGTACGTGGGCATCACCCGCGCCAAGATCCAGCTGTGGATGAGCTTCAGCCGTTTGACGCGAAAGTTCGGCGAGCACATCCGGCTCAAGCCCAGTCGATTCTTCGATGAGATTCCGGCCGGTGAGATCCAGCGCGATGGGGCGGACCCGGTAGCTGATGCGGCGCACAAGCAGGAGCGGGCCAAGGCCGGATTGGCGGCGATCCAGGCGCTGTTTGATTGATGCTTGTCTCCTGCCTTTTGGCGAAGCCAAGAGGGAGGCCGGGAAGAGGTAGCTTTGGCCCCGGTCTTGCGCTCTGATTGGGGCGCCCCTCAGCCCTCCCGTGGCCAATGGATACGGCAGTAGTGCCGAGCCATGCTCGGCAGGGGCTTTACCGGCAAAAACCAGAGCACCCCTCCCCAGCCTTCCCCTCTGCTGTGCAGAAGGAGGGGGCATGGCTTGGCCCCTCCCCTTTGGCGTAGCCAAGGGGGAGGCTGGTAGGGGGTAGCTTTGAGCCTTGGCTTTGCGTTCTGATGGGGGCTCAGCGCGAACAGCACCCCTCCCCAGCCCTCCCCTCTGCTACGCAGAAGGGAGGGGGCGAAAACCGAGCCCGCCATGCCCTTGATCCAGACCGAACGCCTGCAACTGCGCCTGCTGCGTGACGACGACGGCGATGCTGCCGCGATGCTCCAGCTGCTCAACGAACCTGGTTTCCACGAATTCATCGGTGATCGTGGTGTGCGCACGCTGGAGCAGGCGCGCGAGTACGTGCAGAAGCACACCTTCGGCAGTTATGCCGCGAATGGCTTCGGCATGTATGCGATTGAACGCCGCAGTGATGGCGCTTGGTTGGGCAACGCTGGGCTGGTACGACGCGATGGCCTGCCCTGTGCGGATGTCGGTTACGCTCTGCTGGGAGCCTACACCGGCCAGGGCTATGCATTGGAAGCCGTGCAAGGCGTACTTGCCTACGCGCGCGGCACGCTCGGCCTGGGCGAACTGCGTGCGATCGTCTCGCAGGGCAATGCGCGCTCCGTCGCGCTGCTGGAAAAAATCGGCTTCCGCGATGACGGCACCGTGGTGCTGCCGGGCAAGGACGAACAGCTGCTGCTGTTCGTCAACATGCCCGCTTCAGCCGCGTAGCCCGGGTAAGCGCAGCGCACCCGGGGCAAGTATCCCTAGGATCTGCGATGTTCCGCCAAAGGCCCCGGGTGCGCTGTGCTTACCCGGGCTACGGCTGGAATGCGTTCTGAGTCGGCTCAGCCGCCCAGTTGCTCCTGCAACGCTGCAAGCTGTTCCTGCAGTGCTGCGACGGTCGCCTCCAACTGCTGCACGCGCTCTTCCAAGGCGCTGTTGTCGACCAGGGCGGCAGCGCCCGCCGGGGCACGGTACTGCGCTGCCAGGGCATCCACATCCACCGCACCGCACAGCAGGTGCATGAAGCGGTCTTCGCGCTGGCCCGAAGCACGCGGCAGCTGCACGACCAGGCCACGCTGCTGCATGCGGTCCAACTGGTGGCGCAGGTCGGCGGCATCGGCGAACTTGGCCATGCGCTCGCTGCGGGTGGTCAGCTCACCGGCGGTCTGCGGGCCGCGCAGCAGCAGCAAACCGAGCAGGGCAACCTGCTGGCGTGGCAGGTCGAGCTTGGGGCCGGTCAGGTGCTCGTAGCGGTCGGCGCGCGAGGCGAAGTGCTGGCGCACCAGGCCCAGCGCTTCCAGCTGGCGCAGTGCGTGCTGCACCTTGCCGGCTTCCAGGTTCATCACCGGCTCGCGCGCGGTCTTCTGGTTGGCGGCAACCTGGGTGGCGTTGACCGTCAGCGGATAGGTGTCCGGGGTGGTGGCCTCTTTCTCGATCAGGCAGCCCAGCACGCGCGCCTGGGCGGCGTCGAGGATGGGGAAATCGGGGGTCTGGCTGGTCTCGGTCACGGTCCGGGCTCTGGTCTTGCTAGGGGGCGCAAGCATAGCTGAGAGGGCAAAACCGGGCTAAACCGGGGTGGGGGGGGGGGGGGGGGGGGGGGCCCGGGCGGGGGGCGCGGGTGGGGCGGGGGGCCCGGCGTGGGGGCGCCGCGGGGGTTTGGGGGGGGGGGGTTGTGGTGGGGGGGGGGGGGGG
>NZ_JBXFWF010000104.1:0-8427 GCF_056854515.1 Stenotrophomonas sp. STEN063 | reverse complement strand
GGGCGGTGGCGGGCCGGGCTGTGGTCGGGTGGGCGCGCCGCCACTTGTTGTGGGGGGCCCCCCGGTAAACCCCCCTGGCGTTACTGGGGGGGCCACTACAGTCACCGCGCTCCGTTACATGCCCGCAACACGCCGTTGCCTAAACTGACACCAGCGGCCATGAACCGAATGCAGGATGCTTCGTCCATACTCGGACCAGTATTCACCTGACAGGGCCCATGGCTCTGAAAAGCCCGCGCAGCGCCCCGGCGCCACCGCAAGCCATCTGTACCAAGAGGAGTCAGCTGTATGAGCGATACATTCTCCACCCGTAGCCAACTGGAGGTTGGCGGCCAGCAGTACACCTACTGCAGCCTTCCCAAGCTCGGCCAGAAGTTCGACATCTCCCACCTTCCCTACTCGATGAAGATCCTGCTGGAGAACCTGCTCCGGCACGAGGACGGCGGCCAGACCGTCGGCCCGGACCACATCGAGGCCGTTGCCCGCTGGAACCCCAAGGCCGAGCCGGACACGGAAATCGCCTTCATGCCGGCGCGCGTGGTGCTGCAGGATTTCACCGGCGTGCCCTGCGTGGTCGACCTGGCCGCCATGCGCGACGCCGTCACCAAGCTCGGTGGCAAGGCCGAGCAGATCAATCCGCTGATTCCCTCCGAACTGGTCATCGACCATTCCGTGCAGGTCGACGTGTTCGGGCGCCCTGACGCGCTGGACCTCAACGGCAAGATTGAGTTCCAGCGCAACCAGGAGCGCTACAGCTTCCTGCGCTGGGGCCAGAAGGCCTTCGAGAACTTCAAGGTGGTGCCGCCAAACACCGGCATCGTCCACCAGGTGAACCTGGAAAACCTCGCCCGCGTGGTGATGGAGCGGCAGATCGACGGTGCCAACTGGGCCTTCCCGGACACCGTGTTCGGTACGGACTCGCATACCACCATGATCAACGGCATCGGCGTGCTCGGCTGGGGCGTGGGTGGCATCGAGGCCGAGGCCGCGATGCTGGGCCAGCCTTCGTCGATGCTCATCCCGCAGGTGGTCGGCTTCAAGCTCACCGGCAAGCTGCCCGAAGGCACCACCGCCACCGATCTGGTACTGACCGTCACCCAGATGCTGCGCAAGCTTGGCGTGGTCGGCAAGTTCGTCGAGTTCTATGGCGAGGGCCTGCAGCACCTGCCGTTGGCCGACCGCGCCACCATCGCCAACATGGCCCCGGAATACGGCGCCACCTGCGGCATCTTCCCGATCGATGCCGAGTCACTGAACTACCTGCGCCTGTCCGGCCGCAGCGATGCGCAGATCAACTTGGTGGAAGCCTACGCAAAGGCCCAAGGCCTGTGGCACGACGCCAACAGCCCGCATGCGCAGTACAGCGCCACGCTGGAACTGGATATGGCCGAGGTCAAGCCTTCAATGGCCGGCCCCAAGCGCCCGCAGGACCGCGTGCTGCTGGAAGACGTGCACAGCAACTTCACCGAAGCGTTGAAGGGACTGACCAGCCACCGCGAGCAGCGCAATGGCGACGTCGCCGACTTCATCAACGAAGGCGGCGGTGCCGCGGTTGGCAACGAGCAGCTAGCCAAGGGCCATGCCGACATCGTGATCAACGAACAAGCCATGCGCCTGAAGGATGGTGCGGTGGTCATTGCTGCCATCACTTCGTGCACCAACACCTCCAACCCGGCGGTAATGCTGGGCGCCGGCCTGCTCGCGCGCAACGCGGCACGCCTGGGGCTCAAGGCCAAGCCGTGGGTCAAGACCTCGCTTGGACCGGGCTCGCGCGTGGTCACCGACTATCTGGAGAAAGCCGGCGTCCTGCCGGACCTGGAGAAGCTCGGCTTCTTCGTGGTCGGCTACGGTTGCACCACCTGCATCGGCAACTCCGGCCCGCTACCTACCGAAGTCAGCGCCGGCATTGCCGCCGGTGACCTCGTGGTGGCCTCGGTGCTGTCGGGCAACCGCAACTTCGAAGGCCGCGTGCATCCGGAAGTGAAGGCCAACTACCTGGCCTCGCCGCCGTTGGTGGTCGCATATGCCATCGCCGGCACGGTCCGCATCGACCTGAGCAAGGAGCCGCTGGGCAAGGGCAGCGATGGCCAGGACGTCTACCTGCGCGACATCTGGCCGAGCAACAAGGAAATCGGCGACACCATCGCCGCCACCGTCGGCCCGGAGATGTTCAAGCAGAACTACGCTGATGTGTTCAAGGGCGACACCCGCTGGGCGCAGATCGAATCGCCGGAAGGCCAGGCCTACGAATGGAATGGCGATTCGACCTATATCAAGAACCCGCCCTACTTCGACGGCATGACCATGCAGGTCGGCAGCATCAGCGACGTCCATGGCGCACGGGTGATGGGCTTGTTTGGTGACTCCATCACCACCGACCACATTTCCCCGGCCGGCAACATCAAGAAAGATTCGCCGGCAGGCCGCTTCCTGCAGTCGCGTGGCGTGCAGCCGGCCGACTTCAACAGTTACGGCAGCCGCCGCGGCAATGATGATGTGATGGTGCGCGGCACCTTCGCCAACATCCGCATCAAGAACCTTATGTTCGGCGGTGAAGAAGGCGGCAACACGCTGTACTACGCCCCGGGCAGCAGCACCGGCGAGAAGCTGGCGATCTACGACGCGGCGATGAAGTACAAGGCCGATGGCGTGCCGCTGGTGGTGCTGGCAGGCAAGGAGTACGGCACCGGCTCCTCGCGCGACTGGGCGGCCAAGGGCACCAACCTGCTGGGCGTCAAGGCGGTGATCGCCGAGAGCTTCGAGCGCATCCACCGCTCCAACCTGGTCGGCATGGGCGTGCTGCCGTTGCAGTTCCATGACGGCGAGAACGCGCAGACCTTGGGTCTGGATGGCTCGGAGGTGTTTGATGTGACCGGATTGGACGATGGCAAGGCCAAGACCGCAACGGTTACTGCTACCAGGGCCGATGGCAGCAGGAAGAGCTTCACCGCCAAGGTGCTGCTGCTGACGCCGAAGGAAGTCGAGTACTTCCGTAATGGTGGCTTGCTGCAGTATGTGTTGCGGCAGCTGGCGGCGAAGAAGGTTGCTTGATCTGCTGCGTTGAATGTTGCGTTGGAAGAACGCCCCTGTTGGGGCGTTCTTTTTTGTTGCATTTTTGCGGCGAGAAGCAAGAGCCCCCCTCCCCAGCCCTCCCCTTGGCTGCGCCAAAGGGAGGGGGCAAGAGCAGCCCCGCTTGTCTCCCTCCCTTTGGCGCAGCCAAGGGGAGGGTTGGGGAGGGGTGCTGTTGCGCTCCAAAGCTCCAAAGCCTTCAACCGGCTACCAAGCCAGCAGCTCAGCCTTCCCCACCCACCGGCGCCCAATCCGCGCTATACACCTGCCACTCCCCATCCTGCTCGCGCCACCCAGTGACCACTTCCTGCATCTGCCCACGCTCGGGCAGCAGCCCCTGGTTGCCGCCGGTCAGCAGCACAGTGAAGCGCACCGTCGCAGTACCACCCTCGCCCATCTCCACCCGCAACGGCCCGGTCTGCACCCCCACCTTGGCGTTGAGCAACAACTGCCCACGCAGCAGACGCTCCATCCCGGCGCGGTCCAGCCCTTCGTTGCCCACGAAGTCTTCAGACACACCCTCCATGAAGCCACCCGGCTTGCCTTCCTCTACATTTTTTTGCATTGCAGCAAAACTTTCGCGCAGCCGCTGTTCCGGTGGTTCGCGGCCGCAAGCGGCCAGCAAAAGCATGATCACCGCACAAAGCATGCAGTTGAAGACTGATCGCATCATCTATCCCTTCGCCTTTTCAATTCGGAACGGTATGCTGGCAACAATAACGCCGGTGCCCGATGATCGGGCCTGACCACTAGATCATTCCATTTCCTGGAGGGGAAGATGACGCAAGAACGTCCTTGGCTGCAGAGCTACCCGGCTGGTGTGCCGGCTGAAATCGACGTCAACGAATTCCACTCCGTCGCCGATGTCTTCAATGCCTCGGTCACCAAGTTCCGTGATCGCCCGGCCTACTCCAACTTCGGCAAGGTCCTGACCTATGGCGAAGCGGACGTTCTGGTCACCCAGTTCGCCGCCTACCTGCTGGGCGAGCTGCAGCTGAAGAAGGGCGATCGCGTTGCGATCATGATGCCCAACTGCCTGCAGTACCCGATCGCCATCTTCGGCATCCTGCGCGCCGGCCTGACCGTGGTGAACGTCAACCCGCTGTATACCGCACGCGAACTCAAGCACCAGCTGGTCGATGCCGGCGTCTCCGTGCTGCTGGTGGTCGACAACTTCGGCGAGACCGTGCAACAGGTCATCGCCGATACGCCGGTCAAGCAGGTCATCACCACCGGTCTGGGTGACATGCTTGGCTTCCCCAAGGGCGCCATCGTCAACTTCGTGCTGAAGTACGTGAAGAAGATGGTGTCGGATTACGACCTGCCCAAGGCCATTCGCTTCAAGGATGCGTTGAAGCTGGGCAAGCGCCACAGCATGCCGGTGGTCGAGGTGGACCACGAAGACATCGCCTTCCTGCAGTACACCGGTGGCACCACCGGCGTGGCCAAGGGCGCGATGCTGACCCACCGCAACCTGATCGCCAACATGCAGCAGGCCTCGGCGTGGATCAGCGCATCGGGCGTGAAGCCGGGCGAGGAAGTCATCATCACCGCGCTGCCGCTGTACCACATCTTCGCGTTGACGGCGAACGGCCTGGTCTTCATGAAGCTCGGCGGCCTGAACTACCTGATCACCAACCCGCGTGACATGAAGGGCTTCGTCAAGGAACTGAAGAACAACCGTTTCACCGCCATCACCGGCGTCAATACCTTGTTCAACGGCCTGCTCAATACCGAAGGCTTCGATCAGGTCGACTTCTCCAACCTCAAGGTTGCGCTCGGCGGCGGCATGGCCGTGCAGCGCGCCGTGGCTGACAAGTGGAAGAAGGTTACCGGCGTCACCTTAGTTGAGGCCTACGGCCTGACCGAGACCTCACCGGCAGCCTGTATCAACCCGCTGGATCTGAAGGAATACAACGGTGCCATCGGCCTGCCGATCCCCTCCACCGAAGCCTGCGTCAAGAACGACGACGGCCAGATGGTGGCATTGGGCGAAGTGGGCGAGCTGTGCATCCGCGGGCCGCAGGTGATGAAGGGCTACTGGCATCGCCAGGACGAGACCGACAAGGTCATGGATTCCGACGGTTGGCTGCATACCGGCGACATGGCGCGCATGGACGAGAACGGCTTCTTCTATATCGTCGACCGCAAGAAGGACATGATCCTGGTGTCCGGCTTCAACGTCTACCCGAACGAAATCGAAGACGTGCTGGCGATGATGCCGGGCATCCTGGAAGTGGCTGCCGTGGGTGCGCCCAACGAGAAGTCGGGTGAAGTGGTGAAGGTGGTCATCGTCAAGAAGGACCCCAACCTCACCGAGGAGCAGGTGAAGGAATTCGCCCGCGCCAACCTGACCGGCTACAAGCACCCGCGCATCGTCGAGTTCCGCAAGGAACTGCCCAAGACCAACGTCGGCAAGATCCTGCGCCGCGAACTGCGTGACGCCAAGCCGGAAGCTTGATGTTTCAAGCGTGATCGCTGAAAGCCTCCCCGGAAACGGGGAGGCTTTTTTTGTGGTTGTAATCTGATTGGAAGCGGTGCGTGATCGCCTCGTACAGCATGATGGCTGACCGCGCCAGACCGACCACCGCGCTTTAAAGCCGCATACCCTCGCGTGATTCGTCATCCGCATTGCCGGCCACGGGCACCGGCACGATTGCGGTGGCGCGCTCATCGGATCCAACAAGCGTCAGCGACATGGCCGCGATAGCAGTGACCGTGCCGCCAGCTTCACCGCGGGAAACGAGGTGACCGGTAGTGCGCGGCTGATCGGCCGTCTGCTCCTGGGCCAGCTCCACCACGGTTCCGCGCACGGTCACGCGGTCACCGGTGCGAAGTCGAGAGCCCATGCGCATGGTGAACTCAGCCTCGGCCGGCATGTTGATCGAGGTGTCATAGCCCTGATCCAGCACGAACACCCCATCGGAAGTGACCGGGTCGCCATCGCCCTCGTCCTGCAGAAACCAACCGATGGTGGGTGTGCCACGATCGCCTTCGCCCAGGGTTTCCCTGAGCTCCTGGCCGATGTCGTCGCTGTCACCCATCAGGTTGCGCACCACGATGCCTTCGATCAGTACCTCACTGCCAAGCAGCGGGCTGCTCGCCCCCTGCCCTTGCACCTGCCCGATCAGCTTGCGCGCGGGATCCATTGGCTCTACATGGAATTGGCTGCCAGGCAGCGGAAAGCCGCAACTGGTCGTAGCCAACGCCATACCGAGAATCGTGGGTTTGATCACTGCTGTCTTCCAACGCATGACGTCCCTGCACCCTGCTTTGTTGTAGGAGCGGCGTCAGCCGCGAAACTCGTAGATTGCCAGATCCCAGAAATTCCCGGACCAGACGCGTCCCCGGCTTCGCGGCTGACGCCGCTCCTACAAACACCAGCCGGCCAGCCATCCGGAGAACTGCTAGCGCTTGTGGGAGCGGTGTGAACCGCGAAGCTCGTAGATTCTCAGATTACAAAATGCCTGATACAGACGCTTCCCCGGCTTCGCGGCTGACGCCGCTCCTACAGACACCAGCCGGCCCGCTATCCGGCGAACTGATACCGCTTGTGGGAGCGGTGTGAACCGCGAAGCTCGTAGACTGGTCAGGTTGCGGATTCCTGGGCCGCGAAGCATCCCCTGCTTCGCGGCTGACGCCGCTCCCACAACAGACCGTGCTGTCAGGGCTGTGCGGTTTGCAGCCGGTAGCTGGTCTGGCTGCGGTACTCGACGCCGTTCAATGTGGTGCGCACTTCCACCGCATGCTCGCCCTCGCTGAGCTTGGTCGGCAACGCAGCACGCCACAAATGGTTGGACGGCACGGCTTCGGGCGAACGGTCGTAGCCACGCAACTCACTGGCCAGATCGTCGGCGATGTTCTCCACCAGCAAGCGCGGGTCGGCCTGCTTGACCTGCTTCATCGGCTGCCATTCGCCGCCATCGACACGGAATTCCACCGGCAGGCCTTCATAGCCCATGAAGACATTGGCGTAGATGCCCCAGGCCGGATACGCACCCTGCCGCAATACCTTCGGTGCATGCAAGGCGATCTGCTGGTCCGCCGGCGCACGCGCAACCCGGTACTCGACGCTGTACTGGCCTTGCGGCCGCACATTGAGCAAACCGTAGCCATTCGGCGTGCCATCGGCCATGGTGGTATCGGGAATGCCCTGCGCATCCTTGATCCCTGACCAGAACGCACCGCAGGCAGCGCCTACGTTGTACTCGTGCAGCGGCTTGCCACCATTCCAACCCTGTGCAGCGCCCCAGAACACCTGGCTCTGGTTGTGGGTGTGCCCACTGACGATCAACGGATGCGGCACCTGCTCCAACAGCTTGAACAACCGTGCCCGATCTTCGGCGCGGTAGACGTGGTCGAACAGCGGGATATGGAAGCCCAGCACCACCAGTTTGTCCTTTGGGATGGTCGGCAGGTAGGCCTCCAGGAAGGCGAACTGGTCCTCACGCAGACCACCGACATACGCCGGCTTCTGCCCGGGTTGGGCGATGATGTCGTCCATACCGATGAACACCATCGACGCATCTTCCCAGGCGTAGGTGTCCGGGCCGAGTTGGCGATGGAAGCTGGCCAGCGAATCGGCGTCGCTGCTCGCACCCAGGTCCATGTCGTGGTTGCCGGGGACGTGCAGCCATGGCACACCCAGCGAAGTAACCGCCTTGGTCAGCGCCGGATAGAGGCTGGGATCGTCATTGGTGATATCGCCCAGAGTCATGCCCATGCGTGCCTGATGCTTGCCGCGCAGCGGCTCGATGATGTCGCGCTCGAAGTAGCTGACGTCCAGCGCAGTGCTGGTCTGGCTGTCGGCCAGCAGCAGGGCCTGGAAGCTGCTGGGTGCGTTCTTTTCCGGTTTCAGAGCGAACGGGCGGCATTGGCTATCGCCCTCGCCTGCCTGTGGCCGCCAGATATCAGGCAGACCATCCGCGCGCTTGGCGGCGCTATAGCCGGCCGGTTTGATGATGAGGATGTTGGGCTGGCTGGAGGGCGGCAGCTGGTAGCGACCATCCTGGCCGGTGCTGACGATGTGCTCGCCATCGGATACCCGGATGCCCGCCAGCGGCTTCTCACCCGCGTCCTGGCGGCCATTGCCGTTGCTGTCGAGGAATACTGCGCCTTCCAGGCAGGAGGCACTGGCGGCGAATGGCGCGCAGGCCAGCAAAAGAGCGGGCAACAGAAGTGGGCGCATGGAGGTCTCGGCAACAATGGGCAGGCTGCCATTATCGCCCCGGGATGCTGCAAAGGCATTGCGGGAGGTGGCGAGCGGCGCCACCGATACCTGTAGAGCCGAGCCATGCTCGGCTAGGCATTACCGGTGGGATTTAGGTTTGCCGGTAAAGCCCCTGCCGAGCATGGCAC